>NZ_JBNDHY010000107.1:0-15495 GCF_056755315.1 Monashia sp. HAY1-2A | reverse complement strand
TCCGTCGTCGGCAGCGTCAGATGTGTATAAGAGACAGCCCCGAGCCCGCCGCACCACGGACGACGTACGCCTCACGTACGCACGCAACACGAAGGAGATCGGCCACCATGCCGAAGATGAAGACGCACAGCGGTGCGAAGAAGCGTTTCCGCCTGACCGGCAAGGGCAAGGTCATGCGTGAGCAGGCCGGCGGCCGTCACCTGCTCGAGCGCAAGTCCTCGCGCTACACCCGCCGCATCGCCGGCGACGTCGAGGTCGCCGCTCCCGACGCCAAGAAGGTCAAGAAGCTCCTCGGCAAGTGAGCCGGGACCCCACAGCATCAGCTGAGCAGCCGGGTCGTCTCGGTCACGCCAGCAACACCGAAGTGTGTTCAAGTAAAGAAGGAGTGTTCACGTGGCACGCGTGAAGCGGGCGGTCAACGCCCAGAAGAAGCGTCGCGTCGTTCTCGAGCGCGCGAGCGGCTACCGCGGTCAGCGGTCGCGTCTCTACCGCAAGGCCAAGGAGCAGGTCACCCACTCGCTGGGCTACGCCTACCGTGACCGTCGCGCCAAGAAGGGTGACTTCCGTCGCCTCTGGATCCAGCGCATCAACGCCGCGGCCCGCGCCAACGGCATGACCTACAACCGGTTCATGCAGGGCCTCAAGGCCGCCGGGGTCGAGGTCGACCGCAAGATCCTCGCCGACCTCGCCGTCAACGACGCGCCGGCCTTCACCGCCCTCGTCGAGCTCTCGCGGGCCAACGTCCCCGCCGCGGCCGACAAGGCCGGCGACGCCGCCTGAGCGTCCCCCGCAGCGCACCCGAGCGCCGGGACACCCCGTGCTGACCAACCCCCGATCCGATCGGGTCAAGGCGGTGCGGGCGCTGTCCCGGCGCTCGGTCCGTGAGCGCACCGGCCAGTTCCTCGCCGAGGGCCCCCAGGCGGTCCGCGAGGCGGTCAACCACCGCCCGGACACCGTCCGCGACGTCTACGTGACACCGGAGGCCGCCGACCGCCACGGGGCCATCGTCGAAGCCGCGCGCGCCGCACAGGTCCGGGTGCACGAGGTCAGCCCGGAGGTGCTCGCCGCCATGGGGGACACCGAGTCCCCGCAGGGCCTCGCCGCCGTGTGCCGGACCGTCGACGTGCCGCTGTCCGACGCGCTGGGCCGCGTCCCCGACGGCGGTTTCGTCTGCGTCCTGACCAACGTGCGCGACCCCGGCAACGCCGGCACCGTCATCCGCGGGGCGGACGCGGCCGGCGCGCACGCCGTCGTCGTCAGCGACGCGAGCGTCGACGTCTACAACGCCAAGGTGGTCCGTTCGACCGTCGGCTCGCTGTGGCACCTGCCCGTCGTGGTCGGGGTGCCGGTGACCGAGGTCATCTCGGAGCTGCGCGCCCGCGGGGTGGCGCTGCTCGCCGCGGACGGTGTCGGCCCGACGCTGCTGCACGACGCCGACCTGCGCCGCACCCACGCCTGGGTCATGGGCAACGAGGCCTGGGGCCTGCCGGCCGAGGTTCGCGACGCCTGCGACGACGTCGTCCGCGTGCCGATCTACGGTGCGGCCGAGTCGCTCAACCTCGCGATGGCTGCCACGGTGTGCCTCTACGCGTCGGCCGAGGCCCGACGCCAGGTCGCTGACCCGGCACCGGTGCGCCGCCCGTGACTATCCTCGCTCCATGACCAGCGTCGACGGTTCCGGCGACCAGCTGCCCCGGTCCGCCGACGCCCTGGCCCCCGTCGCCCTGATGGGCGAGCTGCTGCCGGACGGTCTCGTCGTCGTCGGGCCCGACCGTCGCATCCGCTTCGTCAACGCGGAGGCGGCGCGCATCCTCGAGTGCACGCCCGACGAGCTGACCGGTCGGACGCTCGACGAGGGTCTGCCGTTCACCGACAAGTACGGCCGGCCCTGGTGGGAGCACACCGACCCGTGGGGCGGGCTGGGGTCACGCACGGGTCACCGCGAGAAGCTCCTCGTGGCCCCGGCAGGCCATGACGTCCTCGTGACGGCCCGCTACGTCCGGGACGGCGGCGGCACGATCGAGCGGATCATGCTCGGTCTGCGCGACGCCGAGGCCCGCCAGCGCGCCGAGCGAGAGCAGGCGACGGTCCTGTCGACCGTCGCCCACGAGCTGCGGGCGCCGCTGACGTCGGTCACGGGCTTCACGAGCAGCCTCCTGCGGCGGTGGGACCGGTTCACCGACGAGCAGAAGCGCCTCATGATCGAGACGATCGAGTCCGACGCGACGCGCCTGACCCGGCTCATCACCGAGCTGCTCGACATCTCGCGGCTCGACTCGGACAGCCTCAACCTGCGGCTCGGCCCCGTCGACCTGCAGGCCCTGCTGCGCGGCCACGTCGCACGCTACGAGGTCGGCCGGGCACCCGGTGCCGTGGCCCTGCGCCTCGGCCCGACTGCCAGCGAGCGCGGGCTGCCGGAGCTGTGGGCCGATGTCGACCGCCTCGAGCAGATCTTCTTCAACCTCATCGAGAACGCCCTGCGGCACGGCGCCGGGCAGGTCACCGTGACCCTCGAGAGGGACGGGGCACCCCGCGACGAGACGGTCGAGTCGCTCGTCGTCCACGTCGACGACGAGGGTGACGGCATCGCGCCGGCCGACCGTGACAAGGTGTTCGGGCGGTTCTGGCACGGCCCCTCGAACGCGAGCACCGGCCTCGGGCTCTACGTCGTGCGTGGGCTCGTCGAGGCCCACGGCGGGACGGTGCACGTCGCCGACAACGAGGCCGGCGGGGCCCGGTTCGTCGTGCGCCTGCCTGCGGGTCTGCCGGCGGTCGTCGGGCCCTGACGCGGCCCCGCGGGACGGCGCGGAAACCCGTTCGACGCCGCCCCTAGACTGGCAGCCCAGAAGCGACCCCCCGAGCGAGAGCAGCACGCACGCCGATGTCCGGACCCAACACGAACTACGACCCGGTCGAGGTCTCCGCCCTCGACCCGGTGCAGGTCGACGCCGCGGTCGAGGAGGCCCTCGCCGCGATCGCCGCGGCCGGCTCGCTCGACGACCTCAAGGCCGTGCGCACCGCCCACCAGGGGGAGAAGAGCGCCCTGGCGCTGGCCAACCGCGAGATCGGGGCGCTGCCACCGAGCGCCAAGGCCGAGGCCGGCAAGCGGGTCGGGCAGGCCCGCGGCCGCATCGCCCAGGCTGTCGCCGCGCGGCAGGTCCAGCTCGAGGCCGAGCGTGACGAGCGCATCCTCGTCGAGGAGCGCGTCGACGTCACCGTGCCGGCGGTGCGGCGTCCGGTGGGCGCGCGCCACCCCATCGAGCTGACGGCCCAGCGCCTCGTCGACGCCTTCGTCGGGATGGGTTGGGAGGTCGCCGAGGGGCCCGAGCTCGAGAGCGAGTGGCTCAACTTCGACGCGCTCAACCTCGGGCCGGACCACCCGGCACGGCAGATGCAGGACACCTTCTTCCTCGACCCCGTCGACTCGGGCCTCGTGCTGCGCACCCAGACCTCGCCGGTGCAGATCCGCACGATGCTCGAGCAGGAACCGCCGATCTACGTCGTCGCGCCCGGCAAGGTGTTCCGCACGGACGACCTCGACGCGACGCACACCCCGGTCTTCCACCAGATCGAGTGCCTCGCCATCGACAAGGGCCTGACGATGGCCCACCTGCGCGGCGCCCTCGACGCGTTCGTGCGGATCATGTTCGGCGAGGACACCCGCACCCGGGTGCGCGCCAACTACTTCCCCTTCACCGAGCCGAGCATGGAGACCGACTTCCTCTGCTTCGCCTGCCACGGGGCCGAGACCTGGGGCACCCCGCAGCAGTGCCGCACGTGCGGTGGCTCCGGCTGGATCGAGCTCGGCGGGTCGGGCATGGTCAACCGCAAGGTGCTGCGCACGTGCGGCATCGACCCCGACGTCTACTCGGGATTCGCCTTCGGGCTCGGCATCGAGCGCGCGCTGATGCTGCGTCACGGGGTGCAGGGCATGCACGAGATGGTCGAGGGCGACGTCCGCTTCTCGCAGCAGTTCGGAATGGGGGCCTGACCCGATGCGCATGCCACTGACCTGGCTCGCCGAGTACACCGACCTGCCCGCGGGCGCCACCGGCGCCGACGTCGCGGCCGGTCTCGTCAGCGTCGGGCTCGAGGAGGAGGACCTCCACGGCGGCGACATCACCGGCCCGCTCGTCGTCGGCCGCGTCCTCGACTTCGTCGACGAGCCGCAGAAGAACGGCAAGACGATCCGTTGGTGCACCGTCGACGTCGGCCAGAACGGGCAGATGGTCTCCGAGGGCAAGCACCAGGAGATCGTCTGCGGCGCCGAGAACTTCGCGGTCGGGGACCTCGTCGTCGTCGTGCTTCCCGGGGCCACGCTGCCCGGCGGCTTCCACATCAGCGCGCGCAAGACGTACGGCCACGTGTCCAACGGCATGATCTGCGCGGAGGACGAGCTCGGTATCGGCCACGACCACAGCGGCATCATCGTGCTCGAGCGGCTGCTCGGCGCCGAGCGAGCCGCTGAGGTGCGACCGGGCGACGACGCCATCGCCCTGCTCGGCCTGGCCGAGGAGACCGTCGAGACGAACGTGACGCCGGACCGGGGCTACTGCTTCTCGGTGCGGGGTCTGGCCCGGGAGTTCTGGCACAGCCAGGGCAGCCCGGCCGGGGGCTTCCGCGACCCCGCCGCGGTGCCGGTGCCCGCGGCGAACGAGGCGGGCCACCCGGTCCGCGTCGAGGACGACGAGCCGCTGGAGGGCGTCGTCGGCTGCGACCGCTTCGTGGCTCGGGTCGTCCGCGGCATCGACCCGACCCGCCCGTCGCCGCCCTGGATGCAGAGGCGCCTGACCCAGGTCGGCATGCGGCCCATCTCGCTCGCGGTCGACGTCACCAACTACGTCATGCTCGCGGTGGGGCAGCCGCTGCACGCCTACGACCTGGCCAAGCTGCACGGCCCGATCGTCGTGCGCCGGGCCCGGGCGGGGGAGTCGCTGAGCACCCTCGATGACGTCGAGCGCACCCTGTCGCCCGAGGACCTGCTCATCACCGACTCGGGCGAGCGCCCGCTCGCCATCGCCGGCGTCATGGGCGGGGCCTCCTCGGAGGTCGACGCCACGACGACCGACGTCCTCGTCGAGGCCGCGCACTTCGACCCGACCACCGTGGCGCGGTCCTCGCGTCGGCACCGCCTCGTCACCGAGGCGTCCAAGCGGTTCGAGCGCGGCGTCGACCCCAAGGTCACGGCGGCGGCGGCGCAGCTGGCCGTCGACCTCCTCGTCCGGTTCGGTGGCGGCACCCTCGACGCCGGGGTCACCGACCTCGACGCGACCACGGACCGCGAGCCCTACCTGCTCGACGTCACCGAGCCGGGACGCATCGTCGGCATCGAGTACCCGCGCGAGCGGGTCGTGCAGATCCTGCGCGACCTCGGCTGCGTCGTCGACGATCAGGGCGAGGGCGCCGACGAGGTCCACGTGCTCGTCACGCCGCCGTCGTGGCGTCCCGACCTCGTCGACGCGCCCGACTACGCCGAGGAGGTCGCGCGGATCGACGGGTACGACAACATCCCGTCCCTGACGCCGACACCCTCCCGGGGTCGAGGCCTGACCCACGCCCAGCGCACCCGCCGGCTCGTCGCCGACGCGCTCGCCGGAGCCGGGTACACCGAGGTGCTCAGCTACCCGTTCGTCGCCGAGGAGCTGTCCGACCAGCTCGCCCTGCCGGCCGACGACGACCGCCGCCAGGCCGTGCGGGTGGCCAACCCGCTGTCGGAGGAGCGGCCGCTGCTGCGCACCACCGTCCTCGGCAGCCTCGTCGACGTGCTGCGCCGCAACGTCGCCCGCGGCCACAAGGACGTCGCCCTCTACGAGGTCGGCCTCGTCTTCCGGCCGGGTGGCCCCCTCGCGAAGGCACCGGTGCCGGCGGTCGGGGCGCGTCCGGACGACGCGACGCTCGAGGACCTCTATGCCGCCGTGCCGCCGCAGCCGCGTCGGGCCGCCGTCGTCGCCACCGGGCAGGCCGAGCCCGCCGGGTGGTGGGGCCCGGGCCGCGCCGCCGACTGGAGCGACATGGTCGCGGCCGTCCAGGCGGTCGCGTCCGCGCTCGCGGTGCCCGTCCACGTCGCCAACGACGCCGACCACGCGCCATGGCACCCCGGGCGGTGCGCCCGGATCACCCTGACCGACGGCACGCTCGTCGGTCATGCGGGTGAGCTGCACCCGAAGGTGCTGGCGGCCCTCGACCTGCCGGCGCGAACGGTGGCGGCCGAGATCGACGTCGACGTCCTGACGGCTGCGAGCGAGGAGCCGGTCCAGGCGGCCGCGTTCTCGACCTTCCCGCCGGCGCTGACCGACGTCGCGCTGCTCGTGGCCGCCGACGTGGCGGCCGCCGACGTCGAGCAGGCGCTGCGCTCGGGCGCGGGCGACGCGCTCGAGTCGATCGCGCTGTTCGACGTCTACGAGGGCGAGCACGTCGAGCCCGGTCACCGGTCCCTCGCGTACCGGCTCACCTTCCGGGCCGCCGACCGGACGCTGACGACGGAGGAGGTCAACGCCTTCCGCGACGCGGCGGTCGCCGCGGCGTCGGCGGCGACGGGAGCCGTCCAGCGCTGACACTGGATGCAGAAGTATGCATCTCGGTGTATAGTCATGCATCGTGATCAGGGCAGCAGTGGCGGGTGCGAGCGGCTACGCCGGAGGCGAGATCCTCCGGCTCCTGCTCGCGCACCCGCAGATCGAGGTCGGGGCCGTCACGGCGGCCAGCAGTGCGGGTGAACGGCTCGGGGGCGTTCACCCGCACCTGACCCCCCTCGCGGACCGGGTTCTCGAGCCGACGACGCCGGAGACGCTCGGCGGGCACGACGTCGTCTTCCTCGCCCTGCCGCACGGTCACTCCGCGGCCATCGCCGCGGCCCTGCCCGAGGACGTCGTCGTCATCGACTGCGGTGCCGATTACCGGCTCGAGTCGGGCGAGGCCTGGACCACGTTCTACGACACCCCGCATGCCGGGTCCTGGCCCTACGGCCTGCCCGAGCTGCCGCTCGCCGTCGGCACGCAACGCGCCGCACTGGCCGGCGCGACGCGCATCGCCGTACCGGGCTGCTACCCGACGGGCATCTCGCTCGCGCTGGCGCCGGGCTTCGCCGCGGGGATCCTCGAGCCGCACGACGTCGTCGTCGTGGCCGCCTCGGGCACCTCGGGTGCAGGCAAGTCGCTCAAACCGCACCTGCTCGGCAGCGAGGTCATGGGCGCCATGTCGCCCTACGGCGTCGGCGGGCTGCACCGGCACACTCCCGAGATCGAGCAGAACCTCGGCCGCGCCGGCGGGACCCCCGTGACCGTCTCGTTCACCCCGACGCTCGCCCCCATGCCGCGCGGCATCCTCGCCACCTGCACGGCGCGGCTCGTGCCCGGCACCGATCCCGCATCGGTCCGCGAGGCCTGGGACAAGGCCTACGCGTCCGAGCCGTTCGTGCACCTGCTGCCGGAGGGCACCTGGCCCTCGACCGGCAGCGTCGTCGGCAGCAACAACGTCCTGCTCCAGGTGACCGTCGACGAGCGGCTGCGCCGCGTCGTCGTCGTCTCCGCGGTCGACAACCTCACCAAGGGCACGGCCGGTGCCGCCGTCCAGTGCGCCAACCTCGCCCTCGGTCTCGACGAGACGCTCGGGCTGCCCGTCGCGGGGGTGGCCCCGTGACGGCCACCGCCTCGCCCAACCCGGCGCCCGTGCGGCTCCCGCAGGGGTTCCGCGCCGCCGGCGTCACCGCGGGGCTCAAGGCGAGCGGCCGCCCCGACGTCGCCCTCGTCGTCAACGACGGACCCGACCACCACGCCGCCGCGGTCTTCACGAGCAACCGCGTCGAGGCGGCGCCGGTCACGTGGTCGCGTCAGGTGGTGGCCGACCGACGTGTCGACGCCGTCGTCCTCAACTCCGGCGGCGCCAACGCGTGCACCGGTGCCCAGGGCTTCCTCGACACCCACCGCACCGCCGAGCACGTGGCCGCAGCGGTCGGCGTGTCGGCCGGCGACGTCGTCGTCTGCTCCACCGGTCTGATCGGCGAGCTGCTCCCGATGGACAAGCTCCTGCCCGGGGTCGACGCCGCGGCGGCCGCTCTGAGCCCGGACGGGCACGAGGCCGCCGCCGTCGCGATCATGACGACCGACACGGTCCACAAGGTCGCCGCGCACCGGGGGGAGGGCTGGAGCGTCTCGGGGATGGCCAAGGGGGCCGGCATGCTCGCGCCCGCGCTCGCCACGATGCTCGTGGTCGTCACGACCGATGCGGTCGTCGACCCGGCCGACCTCGACACCGCCCTGCGCGCGGCCACGAGCGTCTCGTTCGACCGCATCGACTCCGACGCGTGCATGTCCACCAACGACACCGTCGTCGTCCTGTCCTCCGGCGCCTCCGGCGTCCGCGTCGACACCGCCGCCCTGACGGGCGCCCTGACCGCGGTGTGCTCCGACCTCGCCCGCCAGCTCATCGGCGACGCCGAGGGCGCGAGCCACGACATCGCGATCGAGGTCCAGGGGGCCGCCTCGGTCGAGGACGCCCTCGAGGTGGCCCGTGCGGTCGCCCGCAACAACCTCTTCAAGTGCGCGGTGTTCGGCAACGACCCGAACTGGGGACGCGTCCTCGCCGCCGTCGGCACCACCGGTGCTGCCTTCGACCCGGCCGCGCTCGACGTCGCCATGAACGGCGTCCAGGTCTGCCGCGCCGGTGGCGTCGGGCAGGACCGGTCCCTCGTCGACCTCACGCCCCGCGAGGTGCACGTGCTCGTCGACCTGCACGCCGGCACCGACACCGCGACGGTGTGGACCAACGACCTCACGCACGACTACGTCCACGAGAACTCGGCCTACAGCACATGACCCGTACCAGCGCCGCCAGCCCCGCAAGCCCCGCCAACCCGGCCCAGCACAACCTGCGCGGACTCATCGACGCCGCCTCGCTGCGCGTCGCCGCGGGCAAGGCCACCACCCTCGTCGAGGCGCTGCCCTGGCTGGAGCGGTTCCGCGGCGCCCTGGTCGTCGTCAAGTACGGCGGCAACGCCATGGTCGACGACACGCTGAAGAAGGCCTTCGCCGAGGACGTCGCCTTCCTGCGCTACGCCGGCCTGCGCCCGGTCGTCGTGCACGGCGGCGGGCCCCAGATCAAGGCGATGCTCGACCGGGTGGGCCTCGAGAGCGAGTTCCGCGGCGGCCTGCGGGTCACGACGCCCGAGGTCATGGACGTCGTCCGCATGGTCCTGACCGGCCAGGTCGGACGCGAGCTCGTCGGGCTGCTCAACCAGCACGGCCCCATCGCCGTGGGCCTGTCCGGCGAGGACGCCGGGCTGCTCGGGGCACGCCGCCGCAGCACCCTCGTCGACGGCGAGGAGGTCGACCTCGGGCTCGTCGGCGACGTCGAGAGCGTCAACCCCTCTGCGCTCCTCGACATCCTCGACGCCGGCCGCGTGCCCGTCGTGTCTACCGTCGCACCCGACCTCGACGTCGAGGGCCAGGTGCTCAACGTCAACGCCGACTCGGCCGCGGCCGCGATCGCGGTGGCCCTGCAGGCGGAGAAGCTCGTCGTCCTGACCGACGTCGAGGGCATCTACGCCAGCTGGCCCGACCGCAGCTCGCTCCTGTCGACGATCGACCTCACCGCTGCGCGGGAGCTGCTGACGCGCGTCGATGCCGGGATGGTCCCCAAGCTCGAGGCGTGCATCCGCGCCGTGGAGGGCGGCGTGCCCCAGACGCACGTCGTCGACGGCCGTGCACCGCACTCGATCCTGCTCGAGATCTTCACCGACGAGGGGATCGGGACGATGGTCCTGCCCGACATCCGCTCGTCCGCCGACACCGAGGGGAGCGGGGCATGAGCACCGGCGGCCAGACGGGGCGGCAGCTGCTGGACCGGTACGCCGGCGCGCTCGTCCAGGTGTTCGGCACGCCCCAGCTCGTCCTCGCGTCGGGTCACGGCTGCTGGGTCACCGACGTCGACGGCAACCGCTACCTCGACCTGCTGTCCGGCATCGCCGTCAACGCACTCGGGCACGGGCACCCGGCTCTCGTCCAGGCCGTCGCCAAGCAGGCCGAGCAGGCGATCCACGTCTCGAACTTCTTCACGTCCGAGCCGGCGATCCTCCTCGCCGAGCGGCTCCTCGCGCTCTCCCGCGCGCCCGAGGGCTCCGGCGTCTTCTTCGCCAACTCCGGCACCGAGGCCACCGAGGCCGCGGTGAAGCTGTCCCGGCGGACCGGGCGCACGCGCATCGTCGCGCTGGAGGGCGCCTTCCACGGGCGCTCCACCGGGGCGCTCGCGCTGACGCACAAGGAGGCCTACCGGGCCCCCTTCGAGCCGCTCATCCCCGAGGTCGTCTTCGTGCCGCCGGGCGACGCGGAGGCCCTGCGCGCCGTCGTCGACGCCCGCACGGCCGCCGTGGTCCTCGAGCCGGTCCAGGGCGAGGCCGGCGTCCGCGAGCTGGGCGACGACTACCTGCGCCTGGCCCGCGAGCTGACGACGGCGCACGGCGCGCTCCTCGTCCTCGACGAGATCCAGAGCGGCATCGGCCGCACCGGCGACTGGTTCGCCCACCAGCGCTCCGGCATCCTCCCCGACGCCATGACGCTCGCCAAGGGTCTGGGGGGTGGCGTGCCCATCGGCGCGCTCGTCACCTTCGGCACCGACGTGACGACGCTGTTGTCGGCCGGCCAGCACGGCACGACGTTCGGCGGCAACCCGCTCGCGTGCGCGGCCGGGCTCGCCGTGCTCGACACCATCGAGCGTGACGACCTGCTGGGCAACGTCCGGCGGGTCGGTGCCCTCCTCGACACCGTGGACGTCCCCGGCGTGCGCGGGACTCGCGGTCGTGGCCTCCTCCGGGCCGTCGAGCTCGACGGCGTCCCGTCCGCGGCGGTGATGGCCGCGGCACGGGAGGCCGGGTACATCGTCAACGCGGTGACCCCCACGGCCCTGCGCCTGGCGCCGCCGCTCGTCATCACCGAGACCGAGCTGCAGGGCTTCCTCGACGACCTGCCCGCCGTCCTCGACGCCGCGCGCGAGGCGGCGCCGTGAGCCGCACCCAGCGCCAGCGCCGCATCATCGAGCTGCTCGGTCAGCACCCGGTGCACAGCCAGGGTGAGCTCGCCGACCTGCTCGTCGCCGACGGCATCGACGTGACGCAGGCGACCCTGTCGCGCGACCTCGTCGAGGTCGGCGCGGTGAAGGTGCGCCGCGACCGAGCCCTCGTCTACGCCGTGCCCGGCGAGGGCGGCGAGGTGGCCGCCGTCGGGTCGCTGGGCGACTCGGCCTCAGCCCGTCTGCGCCGCACGTGCGAGGAGCTGCTCGTGTCGGCGACGGCCGCCGGCCAGCTCGTCGTTGTGCGCACCCCGCCGGGCGCCGCCAACTACCTCGCCTCGGCCATCGACCAGACGCGCGACCCCGACGTCGTCGGCACCATCGCCGGCGACGACACGATCATGATCGTCACCGACGGCCCACGGCGCGCCCTCGCGGTCGCCGACCGGCTGCTCGCCCTGGCCGGCACCCGCGACTGACCGCGTCGCGCCGCCCCGTTCCCGCACCACCCACTCCCAGGAGGACCCGATGCCGACCGACGCCACCCCCAGCACGCCGCAGCAGGCCGAGGCCGGCGAGGGCGCCGAGGGCCGCGTCAGCCTCTGGGGCGGCCGGTTCAGCGGGGGGCCCGACCAGGCCCTCGCCGCCCTGTCGAAGAGCACCCACTTCGACTGGCGCCTCGCGCCGCACGACATCGCCGGCTCCCGGGCGCACGCGCGGGTGCTCTCTGCAGCGGGGCTGCTCTCCGACGAGCACCTGGCCGGCATGCTCGAGGGCCTCGACCGCCTCGAGGCCGACGTCCTCTCCGGCGCCTTCGTGCCCGCCGTCGACGACGAGGACGTGCACACGGCCCTCGAACGAGGCCTGATCGAGCGCGTCGGCACGGACCTCGGCGGTCGGCTGCGTGCCGGGCGCTCGCGCAACGACCAGGTCGCGACGCTGTTCCGGATGTACCTGCGCGAGCGCGCGCGCGTCGTCGGAGGGCTGGTCCTCGACGTCGTCGAGGCGCTCGTGGCCCAGGCCGACCGGCACCACGGCGTGCCGATGCCCGGGCGCACCCACCTGCAGCACGCCCAGCCGGTGCTGCTGAGCCACCACCTGCTCGCCCACGCCTGGGCGCTGCTGCGCGACGTGGACCGGCTGCGGGACTGGGACGCCCGGGCCGACGCCTCGCCCTACGGGTCGGGGGCCCTGGCCGGCTCCTCCCTCGGCCTCGACCCCGAGGCCGTCGCCCGGGACCTCGGCTTCGGCCGCGCGGTCGAGAACTCCATCGACGGCACCGCCTCGCGCGACGTCGTGGCCGAGTTCGCCTTCGTCGCGGCGATGACCGCCGTCGACGTGTCGCGGATCGCCGAGGAGGTCGTCATCTGGGCCACGAAGGAGTTCTCCTTCGTGACGCTGCACGACTCCTACTCGACCGGGTCGAGCATCATGCCGCAGAAGAAGAACCCCGACGTCGCCGAGCTGGCCCGCGGCAAGGCGGGCCGGCTCGTGGGCGACCTCGCCGGCCTGCTGACGACACTCAAGGCGCTGCCGCTCGCGTACAACCGCGACCTGCAGGAGGACAAGGAGCCCGTGTTCGACGCCGTCGACACCCTCGAGGTCCTCCTGCCCGCGTTCTCGGGCATGGTGGCCACCCTCACGTTCAACACGGACCGTCTCGCGTCGCTCGCGCCGCAGGGCTTTGCGCTCGCCACCGACATCGCCGAGTGGCTCGTCCGGGAGGGCGTGCCCTTCCGCGTCGCCCACGAGGTGGCCGGGACCTGCGTCCGCGTGTGCGAGGAGCGCGACATCGAGCTGTGGGACCTCACCGACGAGGACTTCGCCGCGATCAGCGAGCACCTCACGCCGGGCGTGCGTTCCGTGCTGTCGGTGGAGGGGTCGCTCGCCTCGCGCGACGCCGTGGGTGGCACCGCGCCCGTCCGGGTGGCGGAGCAGCTCGCCGCGGCCCGCGACCGCCTCACCGCCGCCCGCGGGTGGACGGCGGCTAGCGTCTGACGGGTGAGTGCCGACCCGACGCCGACGCCCCCTGCCGAGCCCTCCTGCGACGCGTGGGCGGGGGAGCGCCTGCCGCGCTCCTTCTTCGAGCGGCCGGTGCTCGAGGTGGCCCCCGCCCTGCTCGGCTGCACGGTCACGCACGCCGGCGTCACGCTGCGCCTGACCGAGGTCGAGGCGTACGCCGGGCAGGTCGACCCCGGCTCCCACGCCTTCCGGGGTCCGACACCGCGCACCGAGGTCATGTTCGGTCCGGCGGGCTTCCTCTACGTCTACTTCACCTACGGCCACCACTGGTGCGCCAACCTCGTCGCCGGTGACCACGGGACCGCGTCGGCGGTGCTGCTCCGGGCGGGGCAGGTCCTCGCCGGTCACGAGGTCGCCGCGGCCCGACGCGTCGGCCAGCGGGAGCGGGACTGGGCGCGCGGACCGGGACGCCTCGGCCAGGTTCTCGCTCTCGGCGCGGCCGAGACCGGACGCGACTTCTGCCGTCCCCCCATCGGCGACCCGGTCGACCTCGTCGTGCGCGCACCGGTCTCGCCCACCGATGCCGGGCGCATCCGCACCGGCCCACGTGTGGGCGTCAGCGGCCCGGGTGGCGACGGCGAGGTGTTCCCGTGGCGGTTCTGGCTCGCCGACGAGCCGACGGTCTCGGCGTACCGCCCCGGCGTCGTGCGGCGCCGTCGGCCGTGATGTGGGACGGGCGGCAACCCGCTCGCCCCCGGCCGTGGGCGTAGGGCAGGCTGTGCGCGTGGGCACCGGGCCCGCACGCTACCGAGAGGAACCGATACCCGTGACCGACATCTTCGACGAGCTGCAGTGGCGCGGCCTGGTGGCACAGTCCACCGACGAGGCGGCGCTGCGTCAGAGCCTCGCCGACGGGCCGATCACGGTGTATTGCGGCTTCGACCCGAGCGCGCCCTCGCTGCACTTCGGCAACTTCGTCCAGCTGTCGGTGCTCCGTCGGATGCAGGCGGCCGGTCATCGCGTCATCTGCCTGGTCGGGGGCTCCACCGGGCTCATCGGCGACCCCAAGCCCGACTCCGAGCGGGTCCTGCAGGACAAGGACACCATCGCGGCGTCGGTGGCGCGCATCCAGCAGCTCGTCGGACCGCTGCTCGACTTCGACGGCGACAACCCGGCGCAGCTGGTCAACAACCTCGACTGGACCGCGCCGTTGAGCGCGCTGGACTTCCTGCGCGACGTCGGACGGCACTTCCGGGTCAACCAGATGATCCGCAAGGAGGCCGTGGCCCGCCGCCTCGAGAGCGACCAGGGCATCTCGTACACCGAGTTCAGCTACCAGATGCTGCAGGCCCTGGACTACCTCGAGCTGTACCGCAGCCGCGGGTGCACCCTGCAGATCGGCGGCAGCGACCAGTGGGGCAACATCACGGCCGGCGTGGACCTCGTCCACCGGGTCGAGGGCGCCTCGGTCCATGCCCTGGCGACGCCGCTGCTCGTCGACTCGACCGGGCGCAAGTTCGGCAAGTCCGAGGGCAACGCGGTCTGGCTCAGCGCCGACATGACCAGCGCCTACGCCTTCTACCAGTACTTCCTCAACGTCGAGGACGCCTCCGTGGTGGCGATGCTCAAGGCCCTGAGCGACCGCACGCGTGACGAGATCGCCGAGCTCGAACGGCAGGTCGCCGAGGAGCCCTTCCGCCGGGCGGCGCAGCGGGTGCTCGCCGCCGACGTCACGACCCTCGTGCACGGGGCTGCGGCCACCGAGGCGGTGCAGGCGGCGTCCGAGGCGCTCTTCGGCAAGGGCGACCTCGCTGCGCTCGACGCGTCGACGCTGAAGGACGCGACCTCCGAGCTGCCGTCGGCGGACGTACGGGTCGGCGAGTCGTTGGTCGACGCGCTGGTCGCCGTCGGGCTCGTCGAGTCCCGCAACGCCGCCCGCCGCGCGATCGCCGAGGGGGGTGCCTCCCTCAACAACGCCAAGGTGTCCGACCCCGAGCTCGTGCTGGGAGAGGACGACTTCCTCCACGGGGACGTGGCGGTCCTCAAGCGCGGGCGCCGCAACCTGGCCGCCGCCCGACGCACGGGCTGACCTGCGTCCGGTCCCCACCGGGGGCGGCACCAGGCCCGTAGAGGTGCGCCGAGGCCCGGATCTTCTTGGGCGGCAGACAGATCCGGCCTTCTGGCGCCTTCCGGGCGCACGAATTTGTGTTCCGCCCACGGGGCGGGCTACTGTTCTCTTCGTCAGCCCGACAGGGAGGAACGGACGCCACCGCGATCGAGCACTTCGACCGCGAAGCTGGACCGTCCCGGGGCTGGCTCCCGATGGACGGAACACCACGTGGTGGTGGCTCGTTCACAGGGTCCCGCCGAGACCTGGTGAGGCCCGGGTGCACGTCTCCACGGAGCAGCGCCCGAGTTGACCGGGTCCGCCGGAGCGGGTAAGTTTGAAGGGTTGCCCCGGAGGCCGGGCCTGCGTGTGTGGGTGTGGTTGATGGTGTGTGTCTGATTCTTGAGAACTCAACAGCGTGTCAA
>NZ_JBNDHY010000106.1:0-15622 GCF_056755315.1 Monashia sp. HAY1-2A | reverse complement strand
CGCAACCCCGTCGAGTTCTTCGCCCAGAGCGGTCGTCTCGAGCTGCCCGAGGACGCCGACGGTGACCGCCCCGAGGGTGGCCTCGTCGGCGCGGGCACGGCGACGTACGAGGGCAACTCGGTGCTGCGCGGGTCGAGGGAGTAGTCGTGCGCCTCCGGCACGCCGACGGCACGACCGTGCACGTCGCGTACTGCACCAACGTCCATGGCGGCGAGGACCTCGACACGGTCGTCGGCCAGCTCGAGCGGTTCGCCCTGCCCGTGCGGCGGCACCTCGGGCTCGAGCTTCTCGGCCTCGGCCTGTGGCTCAGCGCCCCCGTCGCGCGTGCCCTCGCCGGCGACCCGTCGCTCACCGACCGCCTCCGCCGCGAGCTCGACCGGCGGGGCCTCGAGGTCGTGACGCTCAACGGTTTCCCGTACCGCGGGTTCCAGGAGCCGGTCGTCAAGCACCGCGTCTACCACCCGGACTGGAGCGAGCCGGCGCGCCTGCGCTACACGAGCGACCTCGCCGACGTGCTCGTCCGGCTGCTGCCGGACGATGCCGCCCGCGGCAGCATCTCGACGCTCCCGCTCGGCTGGCGGCACCCGTGGTTCGGCGACCGGCAGGCCCTCGCAGCGGAGCAGTTCGAGCGCCTCGCCGCGCACCTGCACGCCCTGTGCGACTCGACGGGCCGGACCGTCCGCGTCGCCGTCGAGCCGGAGCCCGGGTGCGTCATCGAGACCGTCGCCGACCTCGTCGAGCGCACCCGGGGCTGGGACCGCGACGTCATCGGCACGTGCCTCGACCTGTGCCACCTCGCCGTCGGCTTCGAGGACGCGACGGACGCCGTGGCCGCGCTGGACGCGTCCGGCATGGCTGTCGCCAAGGCCCAGGTCTCCGCCGGGCTGCACGCGGCCGACCCGACCGACGCGGCGACCCGGGCCGCCCTCTCGTCCTTCGACGAGGAGCGGTTCCTGCACCAGGTGCGCTCGCGCGACCTCGCCGGCCTCGTTCGTGCCCGCGACGACCTCGGCGAGGCCCTCGGCGGCCGCCGTCCGCTCGGCGCGCACGCCGACGAGCCGTGGCGCGTGCACTTCCACGTGCCGCTGGGCACCGCCCCCGAGCCGCCACTCACCGCGACGACCGACGACCTGCGTCGCTCGCTCGAGGTGCTCGTCGGTGGCGAGACCGTCCGCACCGACCACCTCGAGGTCGAGACGTACACGTGGGCCGTCGTGCCCGAGCGGCACCGGCCTCGCGACGACGCCGGCCTCGCCCGCAGCATCGCCGGCGAGCTGGCGTGGCTGCGCGACACCCTCATCGACCTCGGCCTCAAGGAGCCCGCATGAGCACCTCCACCAGCACCGACCCGCGCCCCGTCCTCCTCCTCGACGTCGTCGGCCTGACCCCTCGGGCGCTGCGCGACATGCCGCGGCTGCGGCTCCTCGCGGAGCGGGGCTCACAGGCGACCCTCGGCACCGTGCTGCCGGCCGTCACGTGCTCGGTGCAGTCGACGTTCCTCACCGGCCGGATGCCGGCCGAGCACGGCGCCGTCGGCAACGGCTGGTACTTCCGCGACCTCGGGGAGGTGTTCCTCTGGCGGCAGCACAACGCGCTCGTGCAGGGCGAGAAGGTCTGGGACGCGCTGCGCCGCGTCCGCCCCGGCGCCCGCGTCGCGAACGTCTGCTGGTGGTACGCGATGGGGATGGACGTCGACTCGCTCGTCACGCCGCGGCCGGTCTACCACGCCGACGGGCGCAAGTCGCCGGACTGCTACACCCGCCCGGTGTCCCTGCACGACCGGCTCGTCGAACGGCTGGGCCCGTTCCCGCTCTTCCAGTACTGGGGCCCGACCGCCTCGATCGCCTCCTCCCGCTGGATCGTCGATGCGACCCGGATGCTGCTGCCCGAGCACGACCTGACGCTCGCCTACGTGCCGCACCTCGACTACGACCTCCAGCGCTTCGGGCCCGCGTCGCCCGAGGCACGGGCCGCCGCGGCCGAGCTCGACGCCGTGCTCGCCCCGCTCCTCGACGACGCCGAACGGCTGGGCGCCGCCGTCGTCGTGGTCAGCGAGTACGGCATCACCGAGGTCGACCGACCCGTCGACGTCAACCGGGTGCTGCGCCGCGAGGGTCTCCTCGAGGTGCACACGCAGGCCGGTATGGAGTACCTCGACCCGTGGGCGTCCGAGGCCTTCGCCGTCGCGGACCACCAGGTGGCGCACGTCTACGTGCGCGACCCCGCCCGCCTGGAGCACGTGCGGACGCTGCTCGCTGCCGTCCCCGGCATCGACCTCGTCCTCGACCGGGCGGGGCAGGCCGCCCATGGCCTGGACCACGAGCGCAGCGGCGACCTCGTCCTCGTGGCCGAGCCGCGGGCGTGGTTCACGTACTACTACTGGCTCGACGACCGTCGCGCGCCCGACTTCGCCCGGGGCGTCGAGATCCACCGCAAGCCCGGCTACGACCCGGCCGAGCTGTTCTTCGACCCGGCCGACCGCTCCGCCAAGGCCCGTGCCGCCGTGTCGCTCGTGCGCAAGAAGGTCGGCCTGAGGTACGCGATGAGCGTCGTGCCGCTCGACCCGCGATGGGTGCGCGGAAGCCACGGCCGGCTGCCGGAGGACCCCGAGGACAGGCCCCTGCTCCTCATGTCCGACGCGGGGCTGGGCCGTGAGACGGTGGCGGCGACGGACGTCCACGACCTCGTCCTGGGGGCTGCCGGCGTCCGGGTCGCCGAAACCGTCGCCGCAACCGTTCCCGGAGCCGTCCCCGCAGCCGTTCCCGCGACCTGACCCCGAGCACCCACAGCGCCAAGGAGACTCACATGCCTCGACCGATCACCCTGTTCACCGGCCAGTGGGCCGACCTTCCCTTCGAGGAGATGTGCCGCCTGGCCGGCGAATGGGGCTACGACGGCCTCGAGATCGCCTGCTGGGGCGACCACTTCGAGGTCGACCGCGCCCTGACCGAGGACGGCTACGTCGAGTCGCGCCTCGAGATCCTCGCCAAGCACGACCTCAAGGTGTGGGCCGTCTCGAACCACCTCGTCGGCCAGGCCGTGTGCGACGACCCGATCGACCACCGACACCGGGACATCCTGCCCGCGGCCGTGTGGGGCGACGGGGACCCGGAGGGGGTGCGCCGGCGGGCCGCCGAGCGGATGGCCGACACGGCGCGTGCCGCGGCGAAGCTCGGCGTCGACACCGTCGTCGGGTTCACCGGCTCGGCGGTGTGGAAGTACGTCGCGATGTTCCCGCCGGTGTCCGACGACGTCATCCAGGAGGGGTACGCCGACTTCGCCCGACGCTGGAACCCGATCCTCGACGTCTTCGACGAGGTGGGCGTGCGGTTCGCCCACGAGGTCCACCCCAGCGAGATCGCCTACGACTACTGGTCGACGCAGGCCACGCTCGAGGCGATCGGCCACCGAGAGGCGTTCGGCCTCAACTGGGACCCGAGCCACATGGTGTGGCAGGACCTCGACCCGGCGGCGTTCATCTGGGACTTCAAG
The DNA here is from genome assembly GCF_056755315.1 of Monashia sp. HAY1-2A. Lineage (NCBI taxonomy): Bacteria > Bacillati > Actinomycetota > Actinomycetes > Micrococcales > Intrasporangiaceae > Intrasporangium > Monashia sp. HAY1-2A. The sequence goes on along the minus strand of NZ_JBNDHY010000106.1, from coordinate 12,130 downwards.
GACCGGATCTACCACGTCGACTGCAAGGACGCCCGCAAGCGGATCGGCAACGGCCGCAACGGCCGGCTCGGTTCGCACCTGCCGTGGGGCGACCCGCGTCGGGGCTGGGACTTCGTCTCGACCGGGCACGGCGACGTGCCGTGGGAGGACTGCTTCCGGACCCTCAACGCCATCGGCTACGACGGCCCCATCTCCATCGAGTGGGAGGACGCGGGGATGGACCGCCTCGTCGGTGCACCCGAGGCCCTCGAGCACGTCCGACGGCTCAACTTCGAGCCGCCGAGCGCGTCGTTCGACGCCGCCTTCAGCAGCGGCCGGGGCTGAGACCCCTCGACGCGGACCCGACGGTCTACCGTCGGGGGATGGAACTCATCCAGGTGGCCCAGCGGGCCGAGGACCTCGACCGCGCGGGGGCCTTCTACGCCGACCTGCTCGGCACCCCGCCCCTCGCCTCCTTCGACCCGCCGGGCCTGCTCTTCTTCGACCTCGGCGGTGTCCGGCTGCTGCTCGACCGGGCCGCTCCGAGCACGCTGCTCTACCACCGGGTCGACGACATCGACGCGACCGTGGAGCGGCTGCGCGCGTCGGGCGTCACCGTGGAGACCGAGCCGCACGTCATCTTCGGCCACGACGACGACACCCTCGGACCGGCCGACACGGACGAGTGGATGGCCTTCGTCAAGGATTCCGAGGGCAACCTCGTCGGCCTCGTCGAGCAGCGCCCGCGGGCCACTCCCGGTGACTGAGGTTTGTAGATTGCAGGGGTGAGCGCGATCCCCGGGGACGCCCCGTTCGACCTCGCGGCGCCCTGGGGCGGCCGCAGCCACGTCACCCACCTCGACGGGCCGGTGCACTGGGTGGAGTTCAGCCCGCCCGAGGGCACTCCCGTCCAGGGTGACGCGTCCGGCACGCCGGTCGTCCTCGTGCACGGCCTCGGCGGCTCGCACCTCAACTGGGTCCACGTCGGCCCGGCGCTCGCGGCAGCCCGACGCGTCGTGGCCCTCGACCTGCCCGGCTTCGGCCTGACGCCGGCCGGGTCACGTTCGACGAGCGTCCACGCCAACGCCGAGGTGCTCGGCCGGTTCCTCGACGAGGTCGTCGGCGCGCCGGCCGTCCTCGTCGGCAACTCGATGGGTGGCATGGTGTCGCTGCTGCTCGCCGGTCGGTCGCCCGAGCGGGTCGCCGGTCTCGTGCTCGTCGACCCGGCGCTGCCCAACCCGCGGCAGCGCCAGGACCCCCAGGTCGCGATGACCTTCGCGCTCTACGCCGTGCCCCGCGTCGGCGAGCTGTTCCTCTCGCGGATGCAGAGCCGGTTCACCGACCGGCAACGCGTCCTCGGCACCGTCCGCCTCTGCTTCGCCGACGCGACGCGCGCCGACGACGCGGTCGTCGACGCCGGCGTCACGCTGACGCAGTGGCGCGGCTCCCTGCCCGCCCGGGACACCGAGTTCCTCGGCGCGGCCCGCTCCCTCCTCGGAGTGCTGCGCCGCCCGCGTCGGTACGACGCCCTCCTGTCCGGCATCGACCGGCCGGTCCTCCTCGTCCACGGCGACCGTGACCGGCTCGTGCCGCTCGCGGCGGCTCGTCGGGCCGCGACGCGCAACCCCGGGTGGGCCACGGTGTGGCTCGAGGACGTCGGGCACACGCCACAGCTCGAGGTGCCCGAGCGCTTCCTCGCAGAGGTCGAGCCGTGGCTCGAGGGCGTCGACGCGCTCCGGGCGGACGACGCACTGCAGTCGAACGACGGCGTCCGCCGGCCCACGGCCGGTCCGGCGTGAGCGAGGATGGGGTCGTGGACGCACACGCCTGGGACGAGCGGTACGCGGCGAGCGAGCTCGTCTGGTCGGTGGAGCCCAACCGGTTCGTCGCCGAGATCGTCGGGCCGCTCACGCCCGGCACCGCCCTCGACGTCGCGGCCGGCGAGGGCCGCAACGCGATCTGGATGGTGCAGCAGGGCTGGAGCGTCGTCGCCACTGACTACTCGCAGGTCGCCGTGGACCGGATGCGCACCCGGGCTGCCGACCTGCTCGGCGACGACGCATCGCGCCTGACGCCGCTCGTCGCCGACGCGACGACGAGCGCGCCGGGGGAGCCCGCCTCCTACGACCTCGTGCTCTTCTCCTACCTGCAGCTGCCCCGAGAGCCGATGCGCGCCGCCTTCTCGGCCGGCGTCGCGGCGGTGCGCCCCGGGGGTCATGTCGTCGTCGTCTGCCACGCGGGCCGCAACCTCACCGAGGGCTGGGGCGGCCCGAGCGCCCGCGAGGTGCTCCACGACCCCGACGAGGTGCTCGACCTCGTCGACGGGCTCCCCGTCGAGGCGGTCCGCTCGGGCATCAGGGTGCGGCCGGTGCAGACCGAGGACGGCCCGCGCGAGGCGCTCGACACCGTCGTCGTGCTGTCCCGGACCTGAGCAGGGACGCCCCGGGCGCGAGGCCGACCCCCGCCTCAGCTGGCCGGCTCAGCGACGTCCGTACCTCTTGTGCACCGCCTGCCGGCTGACGCCGAGGGCATCGGCGATCTCGGCCCAGGCCAGGCCGGCGACCCTGGCGCGCCGGACGACGGCGGCCTCGGTCCGGTCCGCAGCCCGTCGCAGCTCCCGCGCCGCCGCCAGGGCCACCCGTGGGTCGTCGTCACCCGTCGCGAGCGCGGTCCGCACCACGTCGTCCACCTCCACCCGTCCACCCCTTTGCGTCAACCTGCGTTGACGACGCTACGCCCGCTCGGCCAAGGCGTCAACCATGGTTGACGCCGATCCGGGGGTATGGACGCGCGTCGCGCGCCGGGGCACCATGGAGGAGCATCGAGGGGGTCGACATGGACGTTCAGACCGGGACCGAGCAGGTCGCGCCCGACCGCGGCGCGGACGACGCCGTAATGCCGGCCGGCCCGTCGACGGCCATCGCACCCGCGGACGGTCTTGCCGCCCACCTCGAGCGCGTCCGGGCGCACCGGGCCGAGCTGCGTGAGTCGGTGACCGCCGTCGGTGCGGCCCTCGAGTCCCCCCTGGCCCGCGGCGGGATGTGGCGTGAGCGGGTCCGGGCCGCCCTCGCCGAGCTGGCCCACGACTTCGACGACCACGTCCTGCTCACCGAGAGCAGCGGCGGCGCCTACGACCGTGCGGCGCACGCCGCCCCCCGACTGGCCGGGGTCGCCGGCCGGCTGCGGGCGGAGCACCCGGAGCTGCGCGACTGCATCCACGGCTACCTCGCCGTCCTCGAGCACGGCGGGACGATGGCCGACCTGCCGGTCTTCCGCGAGGAGGTCGGCGATCTCGTCGCGCGGCTCGTGCGCCACCGGAGCAAGGGCGACGACCTGCTCCACGAGGCCTACGACGTCGACCTCGGCGGCTCCGACTGAGGCGACCTACCTGCTTGGGAGAGTCTGCGGGAAAGCCCGTTCCGATACGCCGCCGGGTATCATCGTGGCGTTCCCGTCCTCGAGGAGGTCGCCCATGGAGCTCGACGCCGAGGAGATGAAGGCCGTCGTCAAGCGGCTCAACCGTGCCCAGGGCCAGATCGGCGGCATCGTGCGGATGATCGAGGAGGGCCGAGACTGCCAGGACATCGTCACGCAGCTCGCCGCCGTCTCCAAGGCCCTGGACCGCGCCGGGTTCGCCGTCATCGCGCTCGGCCTGCGCCAGTGCCTCGCCGACCCGGACAACGGCGAGATGGACGTCGAGACGATGCAGCGGCTGTTCCTCTCGCTGGCCTGACACCCGCCGATATCCGGTGGCCGGGCGTGGTCGGCCCCAGCAGGATGTCCGGCATGGCCCTGCAGCTCTCGCACACGACCGTCAACGCCCTCGACGCCCATGCCCAGTCGGTCTGGTGGGCCGACCTCCTCGGTTACCACGAGGACCCCGCCGACCCGAACGAGCCGGGCCACGAGGAGTGCATGATCTCCTCGCCGGACGAGTCGCACCGGCTCCTGTTCATCGAGGTCGAGGACGCCAAGCAGGTGCGCAACCGCGTCCACCTGGACCTGCGCCCCACCGACCGCCCGCGCGACGACGAGGTCGCCCGCGTCGAGGGGCTCGGTGCGACCGTCGTCCAGGACTGCCGCACCCCGGACGGCCGCGGCTGGGTCGTCATGGCCGACCCGGAGGGCAACGAGTTCTGCATCCTGCGCAGCGACGCCGAGCGGCGCGCCGCCGGCGACCTCTGACCGCGAGCGGTCGGCGACGCGTCAGCCCAACGGCCGCTCGAGGTCGGCCGGCTCGAAGCGCGGACGCAACGCGAACCCGGACACGCCGTCGCTGCTCGTGCGGGACGCGAGCACCTGGTGCAGCTGGATCTCGTTGCGCTCGAAGGAGAGTCGCGACCCGGCCAGGTAGAGTCCCCAGACGCGCGCCGTGCCGAGACCCGCGAGCTCGACGCACCGGTCCCAGTGCTTGGAGAGGTTGGCGTTCCAGGCTCCGGTCGTGCGGGCGTAGTGCTCGCGCAGGTTCTCGTGGTGGCGGACCTCGAAGCCCTCGTCCTCCATGACGCGCACGATGTCGCCCGAACCGGTCAGCTCGCCGTCGGGGAAGACGTACTTGTTGATGAAGCCGCGGACGGGAAGACCTGCATGGCGGTTGTCCGGCCGGGTGATGCAATGGTTGAGCAGCCGGCCCTCGTCGCGCAGCCGCTCGCGCAGGAACCGGAAGTAGGACGGGTAGTTGCGCACCCCGATGTGCTCGGTCAGCCCGATCGAGCTGATGGCGTCGAAGCCGCGCTCGGTGACGTCGCGGTAGTCGCAGTGCCGCACCTCGGCGCGCTCGGCCAGGCCCTCGGCCGCGATGGCCCGCTGCGCCCACGAGGCCTGCTCGCGCGAGAGCGTGACGCCGAGCGCCGTGACGCCGTAGTGGCGTACCGCATGGCGCACCATGCCGCCCCAGCCGCAGCCGACGTCGAGCAGCCGCATGCCGGGCCGCAGCCCGAGCTTCTGGGCGACGAGGTCGTACTTGTAGGCCTGGGCCTCCTCGAGCGAGGCCGTCTCGGAGGGGTAGCACGCGCACGTGTACGTCATCGAGGGCCCGAGCACGAGCTCGTAGAAGTCGTTGGAGACGTCGTAGTGGTGGTGGATCGCCTCGGCGTCGCGGGCCCGGCCGTGGCGCAGCCCGTGCGCCAGCCGGCGCAGCTGACCCGGCGCCTCCTCGGGCGGGATCGGCGGCACGTGCGGGCGGTTCGCGCCGATGAGCCTGACCAGCTCGAGCGCGTCGCGGGCGCCGGGCCGCCGGGGGTGCAGGCCCTCGCCGAGCACGCGCAGCACCTCGTAGGGGTCGCCCTCGTCGATGCCGTCGATGACGAGCTCGCCGAGGAGGTAGGCCCGGGCCAGACCGAGGTCCCCGGGGGCCGTCACGAGATGGTTGAGGGCCTCCGGGCCGGTCAGCCGGACGACGAGCCCGTCGGGGCTGCCCCCGCTCGACCCGTCCCACGCGACGACCCGAACCGGCGCGTCCGCACCGTAGATCCGGTCGAACGCCTCGCCCACCGTCAGCGTCGTCATCCTGCTCGCACCGCCTTCTCGTAGAGGGTCGGGAGCCGACCCGCGGGGTCGTACCTGTTCTTGGCCTCCGTGTAGGCCGGGCCGCCGTAGAGGCGCGCGAAGGTCGCCTCGTCGTAGTAGGCGTCCGAGTAGAGGGACTTGTGGCCGCCGAGGCGCGTCACCTCATCCTCGATGCGGCGGTTGACGTCGCCGTCGGAGGCGCCGGGCTCGATCGGGACCGTCGACCAGAACCCGACGTTGACGTAGGGCTCACCCCGACGCATGGGGTAGAGCGGCCACGGCGTCGGCTCGGCGTCGGAGCGGCCCGGTGCGTCCGCGTCGGCGTCCGCGTCGACGTCCGCGTCGGCGTCGCGCACCGACGCCTGGACGTCGCTGTCGCGCAGGCGGATCGGGCACAGCCACACCGGCTCGATCGGCACCTCGCGCAGGAACCAGTCGAGGAACTCGGCCGTGCGCGCGAGGGGGATCTCGACGTCCTGCACGACGCGCTCGCGCGGGGGCAGCCCCCGGAGCCGGTCGAGCCGGGCCATCGGGCGGTAGCGGTTCTCCAGGGCGACGATCTTCCAGTACACGTCGCTGCGCAGCAGGTGCCGGGGCCAGAGGCGGCGCACGTTCGGGACCTGGGCCCCGAAGGCCCGGCTGCACCAGAACCAGTCGGTGTCCCAGCGCCAGAGGTAGTCGTGGGCCGACAGCACGTCGGTGCGCCGGTGCTGGATCGAGCGGTAGTAGACCTGCTCGCCGGTGTAGTCGCTGGGTCGCGCGCCGTGCGGCACGTCGTCGGACCACCGGCCGAACGTCAGGTACGCCTCGCGCGGGCCGAACACGACGCCGTCGACGAAGTCGACCCGCTCGCCGGACCACACAGCATCCGCCATGACGGTGCCGACCGCGTCGACGAGCGCCTCGACGCCGTCGAACCGCACGTGCCGCAGCAGGACCCACGGGTGCGCCTGCTCGAGCTCGATGACGAGGTCGAGCACGTAGCCGAGGGACCCGTAGGAGTTGGGGAAGGTGCGGAACAGCTCGGCGTGCTCGCCCTCGGGGGTGGCGGTCACCACCTCTCCGGCCCCCGTGAGGACCCGCATCTCCCGGACCGACTCGTGCGGGAGCCCGTTGCGGAACGAGGCCGCCTCGATGCCGAGCCCGGTGACGGCCCCACCGATGGTGATGGTCCGCAGCTGCGGCACGACGAGCGGCACGAACCCGTGCGGCAGCAGCTCGTCGACGAGCTGCTCGTAGGTCGTGAGGCCCCCGACCCGCGCCGTCTGCGCCTCCGGGTCGACCTCGACGACACCGGTCAGGCCGGACAGGTCCAGACCCGGCGCCCCGGTCGGGGTGCGGGGTCGGAAGAGGTTGGACGTGCGCTTGGCCAGGCGCACCCGTGCGCCCGGCGGGATGGCCGCGTACGACCGCCGGGCGGCCTCGACGGCACGCTCGTGGTCGCGCCGCCGCTCGCTCGGTGCGGGACGCAGTGCCGGGGCGGTGACCTGACCGGTTGCCACGGTCCTACTCAAGCATGCTCGCGGGCCACGTGGCGGTCAGGCGCGTTCCCGTGTCGTCCCTCGGTCGTCACTCGCGGGCGAGGAGCGTGACGCCGAGGCCGACCATCATCGTGCCGCCCGCCGCACCGAGCCGGTCCAGGCGGGTCGGCTTGCGCGCGAACCAGTCGCGGGCCTTCGAGGCGGCCAGCGCCCAGACGCTGTCCGAGCACACCGCCATCGCCCCGAAGACGACGCCGAGCACCGCCATCTGCAGGCCGACGTGGCCCGCCGCGGTGTTGGTGAACTGCGGCAGGAAGGCGACGAAGAACAGGATGGTCTTGGGGTTGGTGACGCCGACGACGAACCCGACGCGCAGGGCGTGTCCGCGCTTGGCCGCGACCTGGGCCTCGAGCGCCTCACGCGCCTCGGCGCGGTGGCGGATCGCCTGGATGCCGAGCCAGATGACGTACGCCGCACCGGCGACCTTGACGACGCCGTAGGCGGTGGTGCTCGCGGCGACGATGGCCCCCAGGCCCACCGCGACGAGCAGCACCTGCGTCGTGACGCCGAGGGCGTTGCCGACGACCGACAGCAGCGCCTCGCGGCGGCCGACGGTCAGGGCTCGACCGATGGTGAACAGCAGGCTCGGGCCCGGCACCTGGATGAACAGGAGCGAGGCGACGAGGAAGGCGATCCACTGGCTGGAGCTGGGCACCGACCCAGTGTGGGCCCGGGGCACCGATAACGACATGCGTTTTCCGCGGGGCGGACACTAGCGTCGGGCGCCATGACCGCACCCGCGCCGGACCGCACCGACCCGCCGCTCGCCGCCGACGAGGGGACCACCCTCCTCGCCTTCCTCGACTACCACCGCGACACGCTGCGCTGGAAGACGGCGGGTCTCACCGCCGAGCAGCTCGCGACCCCGCACCGGCCGTCGACGCTGACGCTCGGCGGCCTGCTCAAGCACGTCGCGCTCAACGAGGCCAGCTGGTTCGGACGGGTGCTGCACGGCCGGCCGATGGGCCAGCCGTGGGACTCCGCCGACTGGGACGCCGACCCGGACTGGGAGCTGACCTCGGCCGCGGACGACAGCCCGGAGGAGCTGCACCGGCTCATGGACGAGGCCGTCGGGACCGCCCGACGCCACATCGACGAGGCGCTCGCCACGGGAGGCCTGGACCGGCTGTCGGTCGTGTCGTCGCACAAGGAGGGCCGCCAGTTCAGCCTGCGCTGGATCATCCTGCACATGATCGAGGAGTACGCCCGGCACAACGGCCACGCCGACCTCATCCGCGAGTCGCTCGACGGCGTCACCGGGGAGTGAGGCGGCGAGCCGCCCGTCAGGCCGATGCCGCCCGTCAAGCCGACGCCGCGCGGCGGAGGCAGAAGCGTCGGAGCGGCTCCGTGGGCAGCACGTCGGCGAGGTCGCGGTAGCGGGTGGCCGCGGAGGCGCGCCGGCCGGTGCGCCACTCGACGTCGGCCAGGGCGAGGGCGGCGTCACGGCTCGCGTAGGCGGGTGCCGCCTCTGCGAGGAGGGTCAGCTCGCGCTCGACGTCGCTCAGGGACGGCGCGTCACCCACGGCGTCGGCGCGTCCGGCGAGGTGGGCGTGCGCGGTGGCGGCCAGGCGCGCGACACGGACTGCGGGGGAGGGCCAGCGCTCCTCGAGCGCGCCGTAGAGCTGGACGATGCGGGGCCAGTCCGTCGCGTCGAACGTCGGTGCCGCCGTGTGCAGCCCGGCGATCACGGCCTCGATCGCAAAGCGTCCGTCGCCGCGGGTGGCGGCCGTGGCGTCGTCGAGCCCGGCCGCGACGAGGGCCCGGTCCCACCGGCGGCGGTCCACCTCGTCGAGGGCCAGGCCGGTGCCGTCCGCGTCGAGGCGACCGGGCCGGCGCGCGAGGCCCAGCCGGATGACGGCGCGCAGCCCCCGGACCTCGGGGTCGCCCGGGTGCTCGGCGACGAGCGCGTCGGCGATGGACAGGGCCTGGCGGCCGGTGTCCGCGAGGGCGTCGGCGGGGTCGAGGACGGTGCGGTGCGCGACGGTGAACATCCCGGACACGCAGGCGAGGACCACCGGCAGGCGGCGGTCCCGCTCGCTGGCGTCGGGCACGTGGAAGGCTCCCCGTGCGTCCGTCAGGGCCTTCTTCGCGCGGGTCAGCCGGGCCGCGGCCGCGGTGTCCTGGACCCCGAGGTGGCCGGCGATCTCGGGGACGGTGAGACCGCAGACGACGCGAAGGGCGAGGACCATGCGCGAGGCGGGCGACAGCGCCTCGTCGCAGGCGACGTAGAGCAGGGCGAGGCGGTCGTCGAGCCCCTCGCGGGCCAGGTCGTCGGTGTCCATGGCGGTGTGGTCGGCGGCGGCGTGCTGCGCGGTCGGGTCGGCCTCGGGACGCTCCTGCGGCGTGACGAGCTGCGGTGTGAGGCGGTCCAGCGCGGCGCGTCGACGCGTGTCGTCGAGCCAGGCCCGCTTGGCCACGGTCGTGCACCAGGCCGTCCACGAGTCGATGGACCTGCCGGTGCGCTCCTCGTGCTCGGCCGCGCGGGCGACCGCCTCGGCGGCGTACTCCTCCGCGTCGTCGAGGCTGCCGGTGAAGGAGGCGAGGGCGCGCACGACGCGCGGCCACGCCTCCTCGAACTCACCCGGCGCGAGCGGCACTCACATCCCCGTCGGGAAGACCTTGCGCCACTCGACGTGCCCCTCCGACGGCACGAGTGCCGCGATCCGGCGGGCGGTGTCCTCGTCGTCGGTCTCGACGAGGTAGAAGCCGGTGATGACCTCGGCGGTGTCGGTGAACGGGCCGTCGGTGTAGACGGCGTCCTCGGCCTTCCGGTCGCCGGAGCCGGGGGTCACGGTGCCCCCGTACCGCGAGTTCTGCAACGCCGCGCCGCCGACGATGCGGGCGCCCATCCGGGCGACGGCCTCCTGGAAGGCGCGGTGCGCGGGGAACGACCCCTCGGCCTGGGCGGGGGCCTCCGCGGGGGCCTCGACGGTCGCGACGGCGGCGCCGCTCATGCTGCCCGTGCCGCTCGTGGTGCCGGAGGGGGCGGACGGGTCCTTGCCGGCCGGGGCGCTCGAGTCCGGGGCCCCGGCGAGGAAGGCGTCGGAGTCCCAGTCGGGCTCGTGGATCAGGTAGGCGTACGTGTCGGTCATGGTGGGCTCCTCGTCGGTGCGGATGCGTGACGACCCTCGTCACATCATGCTGACGAACTCGACTCGGCGGAATCGACACGAGCCGTGGAGAAGTTTCCGGCCGTTCAGGCGCGCAGCTTCTGCAGGCGGGCGGCGAGGGACTCGCGCCGATGGGCGTTGCCGTCGAGGGCGAGGTAGCGCTCGGCGAAGCGCTGCAGGAGGGCGTCGTCGAGGCGGCGGACCGCGCCGGGCGGGTACTTGTAGCCCATCCGCTCGGTGAGGTCGGCGCCGTCGTCGGGTCCGAGCACCTCCCTGAGCTGGTCGACGGACGTCACGCCGAGCTCGAGCAGCAGCCCCGAGATCCAGGTGTAGTGGTCGGCGCGGGACCAGCCGGCGTCGGTGTACCGGTGGGCGAGGAACTTGGCGAGGTCCTGCGCCGCGATGCCGGGGGCCGGGCGCTCGCCGGTGTCGGCCGGACGCGTCGGCAGCACCTTCTGCAGGCGCCCGCGGATGGCGGAGAACTCCCGGTCGGCGAGCTCGATGAGCCCGGCGGCGAGGGTGAAGCGGCGGTCGAGGTCGCTCGCGTGCTCCTCGGGGACGCTGCCCTTGTAGCGGATGTCGTGCTCGAACTCGGCCCAGGCGTGCTGCAGGACGGTCCGCACCTGGACCGACGCGTTCTGCCGGCCCAGCGACTCGTACTCACGGGGCACCGTGCGGCTCGCGTCGATGCCGACGAGCAGGTGCCGGCTGGCGTACCCGAACCGGCCCGAGCGGGCGGTCTCCTTGCCGAGATCGCGGTCGTCGAGGACGGCGAGCTCCTCCGCGAGCAGCTCGGCGACGGCTGTGACGTCGTCGGGCACGTAGGTGATGACGCGGACCCCGACGCCGTCGGTGATGTCCTCGAGCGGGTCGGGGTGGACGAGGCGGCCGTCGCGGCGTCGCTCGGCCTTGGCGGCGAAGGACTCGACGCTCTTGGTCCGCCCGGTGACGCTGAGGTAGTTGATGCCGGCGTCGTCGAGCAGGTCGCGCACGAGCTCGATGAACCGGTGCGTGGCCACCTCCAGCGCGGGACGCCGCGCGGCGTACTCCTCGACGGCGGCGCGGATCTGCGGCGACGAGGCGGCCACCACCGCCGCGGCCGCAGCGGTGTCGTCGCTCGGGGCGGTCGCGCCGTTCGTGTCGGTCGCGGCGTTCGTGTCGGTGGCGTCGGTGGCGTCGGGGGCGTCGGCAGCGCCGGGGGCGTCTCCCGGGTTCGGGTTCGTCGGAGACATGCCGCCATCCTGCCCTGCCGGAGCGCCCGGAGCGCGCGGGCCACGACGGTCGTGCACCCAGGGCACCCGGCCGGTCGGGCCCCAGCCGTAACGGGCACCCCAGTGGCCCGGGACCAGCGCGCTGTCGGTCACGCCGTGGGCCGGGAACGCGCGGCCCGCGTCGTCGCGGTGCACGATCGCGCCGTCGAGGAACCATTCCTCACACCGGTTCGGGCTGCGGTCGACGTCGCGGCCGGGCAACTGGTCCGGTCGCGGCCGGCACGGGAAGTCGTGCGAGGGCACGATCCGGAACCCGAGCACCCGGAAGAGCCCGATGGCATCCCCCAGGCTGATCCCGAGGTCGCCGGCCTCGAGGCGCCCCACCCGCGACCGGGGGACCTGCAGCCAGCTCGCGAGCTGCCGCTGGCTGAGCCGGTGCACCCGACGGACGTGTCGCAGGGCGTCGCCGAACGCCTCGGCACCGAGGTCGAGGGGACTGCCGACGGGGCTCGCGGGGCGCGGGCTGCTGGAGCTCATGTCCGTACCCTGACCCGGGCGTGAGCTGGCCACCCTTGGGCTCGGCCCGTCCTGTGGACGCCATGAGCTGACCAAGGAGGATGTGGACGACGGCATGGCGGCTCCCGGCACTACCCCCACCACCACGTGTCTGCGTACCGGCCCGACGGCGCGTCGGAGGTGAGCCTCCGGGCGCTCAGCATTGCTCCGCGTGCCGAGCCATGGTGGTGAGGGGGCGGTTGCCGGGCAGGGCGAAGGGCAAGCG
>NZ_JBNDHY010000105.1:0-15569 GCF_056755315.1 Monashia sp. HAY1-2A | reverse complement strand
GGACGTTCTTGATGCCGTTGTTGTACGACGTCGTGTCGTTGACGGTGACCGTCTTCTTCGTGTCGATCTCCTGGATCATCTTCACCGTGGCCTGCGCGAGATCGCGGGTGTTCTTGAAGACCGTCGAGTACTGCTCGCCGGCGAGGATCGACTTGACCGACTCGAGCTCGGCGTCCTGTCCGGTCACGACGGGGAGCTGCTTGCCCCCGCTGCCGTACCCACTGCCCTTGAGCGCGGCGATGATGCCGCGCGACAGGCCGTCGTAGGGCGAGAGCACGCCGTTGACGTCCTTCGTCGAGTACGCCTTGGTCAGCAGGTTCTCCATCCGCTTCTTCGCGACGGCGGCGTCCCAGCGCAAAGTCGCGACGGTCTTGAAGTCGGTCTCCCCCGAGCCGATGACGATGTCGCCGGAGTTGATCTTCGGCTTGAGGACCTCCATGGCGCCGTTGAAGAAGAAGGTGGCGTTGTTGTCGTCGGGCGACCCGGCGAACAGCTCGACGTTCCACGGCTTCGGGGCGCCGCTCGCCTCGAGGCCCTTGAGGAGCGACTCGGCCTGCAGCTTGCCGACCTTGAGGTTGTCGAAGGTCGTGTAGTAGTCGACCGCGTTCGTGTCGCGCAGGAGCCGGTCGTAGGCGATGACGGGGATGCCGGCGTCCTTGGCCTCCTGGAGCGCACCCTTGAGGGCGGTGCCGTCGATCGAGGCCACGACGAGGATCTTGTTGTTCTTGGTCACCATGTCGTTGACCTGGCTGACCTGGGTCGGGATGTCGTCGTTGGCGTACTGGAGGTTGACCTTGTACCCCGCGGCCTCGAGCTGCTGCTTGATGTAGTCGCCGTCCTTGATCCACCGCTCGGAGGTCTTGGTCGGCATCGCGACGCCGATCGTCCCCTTCCCCGCGGGGGCGGCGCCGGCCCCCGCCGACTGGGTCTGCCGACCACAGGCGCTGAGGCTCACGGCCACGGCACCAACGGCGATCGCCGCAACAGTCCTGCGAATCACTGTGTGCTCCATTCTTCGGGTGTCAGCCGGCACTGGCCGGCCGGCTGGGTCATGCTGTCGGTGCACTGCTCGGAACTGCCGTTCGGCGCAGGTGCGGTGACCTGGTGGCGGCGAGGACGCTGCGCTCCCCACCACCAGGGGTCTGGGTGTCGTCAGAGCCGGGCGGCGAGGCGGTGGTAGGCCGCGCTCCAGCGCAGCTGCTGGCGCAGGCTCTCGGGGGTCGTGTCGGCGTCGATGACGACGAGCTCGGTCGAGACCATCTCGGCGAGGTCGCGGAACTCCTCGGTGCCGACGGCGGTCGACAGGACGGTGTGGTGCGGCGCGCCCGCCAGCAACCACGACTCGGCCGACGTCGACAGGTTCGGGCGCGGCTCCCACACCGCGCACGCCACCGGCAGCCGCGGCAGGTCCTCGTCCGGCTCGACGACGTCGATCTCGTTGAGGGTGAGGCGGAACCGGCCGCCGAGGTCACTCATGCCCACGACGACACCGGCACCGGGGGCGGCCGTGAACTTCAGACGCACCGGGTCCTCCCGACCACCGATGCCCAACGGGTGGATCTCCAGGCTCGGCTGCCGGCCCGCGATGCTCGGGCACACCTCCAGCATGTGCGCCCCGAGGATCTTCTCCTCGCCGGGGACCAGGTGGTACGTGTAGTCCTCCATGAAGGACGTGCCGCCCGGCAGTCCCTGCGCCATGGCCTTCGTCGTGCGCAGCAGCACCGAGGTCTTCCAGTCGCCCTCGCCGCCGAACCCGTACCCGTCGGCCATGAGCCGCTGCACCGCCAGTCCGGGCAGTTGGCGCAGCCCGCCGAGGTCCTCGAAGTTCGTCGTGAACGCGGTGAACCCGCCGTCGGTCAGGAACGCGCGCAGACCCGCCTCGATCCGCGCGCCGTAGCGCAGCGACTCGTGCCGCGCCCCGCCCCGCCGCAGCTCGGGCACGACGGCGTACGTCTGCTCGTACTCCGCGACGAGCGCGTCGACCTCGGCGTCGGCCACCGCGTCGACGACCTGCACGAGGTCGTTGACGCCGTAGGTGTTGACCGAGACGCCGAACCGCAGCTGCGCCTCGACCTTGTCACCCTCGGTCACCGCCACGTCGCGCATGTTGTCGCCGAACCGGGCCAGCCGCATCGAACGCAGCTCGGCCACGCCGGCCGCCGCCCGACCCCACGCGCCGATCCGCTCCAGGACGGCCGGGTTGCTGACGTGGCCGGCGACGACCTTGCGGGCCACCCCGAGCCGGGCCCCGACGAAGCCGAACTCGCGGTCACCGTGCGCGGCCTGGTTGAGGTTCATGAAGTCCATGTCGATGCTCGACCACGGCAGCTCCGCCCCCGCCTGCGTGTGCAGGTGCAGCATCGGCTTGCGCAGTGCGTCCAGGCCGGTGATCCACATCTTGGCCGGCGAGAACGTGTGCATCCAGGTGATCACCCCGATGCAGCCCGGCGCCGCGTTGGCCTCGAGCACCGCGGTGTGGATCGCGGCCGAGTCGGCCAGGATCGGCTTCCACACGACCCGCGCCGGCAGCACCCCGCCGGCGTCGATCTCCTTCGCGATCGCCTGCGACTGCTCGGCCACCTGTCGCAAGGTCTCCTCGCCGTAGAGGTGCTGGCTGCCGGTGAGGAACCAGACCTCGCGCGCAGGGGCGGCGGAGCCGGCCGACGCGGCGGGAGTGGTGGTGGCGGTCATGGTGGGTCTCCTTCGTGGGATCCGTCGTGGTGCGACGGGCGTGCACCGGGGCGCACCCCGGGCGCCGGTCAGCGCTGGCCGTAGACGTTCTGGTAGCGGTCGTACAGGGAGTCGACGTCGGCCTGGTCGATGGCGATCGGGGTGCCGAGCTGGCGGGCGATGTGGACGGTGCGCGCGACGTCCTCGCACATCACGGCCGCCTTGACGGCCGAGCGGGCGTCCTTGCCGATGGTGAAGACACCGTGGTTGCGCATGAGCACCGCAGCCGACCGGCTGCTCGTCAGGGTCTCGACGATGCCCCGCCCGATCGAGTCGTCCCCGATGAGGGCGAACGGGCCCACCGGGATCTCGCCGCCGAACTCGTCGGCCATCATCGTCAGCGCGCACGGGATCGACTCGCCCCGTGAGGCCCAGGCCGTCGCGTACGTCGAGTGCGTGTGCACGACGCCGCCGACGTGCGGCATCTCGCGGTAGACGTAGGCCTGAGCGTCGGTGTCGCTGGACGGGGCGAGGTCGCCGTCGACGACACGGCCGTGCAGGTCGCAGACGACCATGTTCTCCGGCGTGAGGTCGTCGTAGGAGACACCGCTCGGCTTGATGACCATGAGGTCGCGCCCGGGGACCCGGGCGGAGACGTTGCCGGCGGTCCAGATGACGAGCTGGTAGCGCGTCAGCTCGGCGTGCAGGGCACACACCTCGCGACGGAGGGACGCGATGGTTGCGTTCACATCCGTGGCCACGCTCACGCAGCCTCACCTCCTGCGCTGGCCTCCTGGGCTGAGGCGGCGGGCGCGGCGCCGGCCGGTGCGGCCGTGCGCGCGGCGATCGCGGTGCGCCGCAAGGCCTTGAGGCGCTTCATGACGTCGTTGCCGCCGCGGCCGAAGTGGTCGTGCAGCGCCACGTACTCGGCGAAGAGCGCGTCGTACGCGTCGGCGGCCGTGTCGTCGGGCACGTAGACGGAGCGGCGCACCTTGCCCATCGCCTCGGCAGCCGCGGCGACGTCCGGGTGGACGCCCGCGGCGACGGCCGCGTGGATCGCCGAGCCCAGTGCCGGCCCCTGCTCCGAGCCGATGACCGACAGCGGCAGCCGCGTGACGTCGGCGTACACCTGCATGAGGAGCGGGTTCTTCGCCAGCCCGCCGGCGATGACGAGCTCGGACACCGGGACGCCGCTGTCGCGGAAGGCCTCGAGGATGACCCGCGTGCCGAAGGCGGTGGCCTCGATGAGCGCCCGGTAGACGTCCTCGGGCCGGGTCGCGAGGGTCTGGCCGACGAGGAGCCCGGACAGCTCGTGGTCGACGAGGACGGAGCGGTTGCCGCTGTGCCAGTCGAGAGCGATCAGCCCGTGCTCGCCGACCGCCTGACGTGCCGCCAGCCTGGTCAGGTACTCGTGCACCGACTCACCGGACTCCGCTGCGGCGGAGACGTACTCGGCCGGGACGCTGGTGCGCGTGAACCAGCCGAAGATGTCGCCGACGCCGGACTGCCCGGCCTCGTAGCCGTAGAGGCCCTCGATGATGCCGCCGTCGACGACACCGCACATGCCGGGCACGTCCCTGAGGACGTCGCTGCTCATGACGTGGCACGTCGAGGTGCCCATGATGGCGACCATCTGCCCCGGCGCGGTGGCCCGGGCCGCCGGGGCGCTCACGTGGGCGTCGACGTTGCCGACCGCCACCGCGATGCCCTCGGGCAGGCCGGTCCACGCCGCAGCCTGGGCGGTGAGCCCACCTGCGCGGGAACCGAGCTCGCCGATCGGCTGGTCGAGCTTGTCCGCGACGAAGGTGCGGAAGTCGGGGTTGAGGGCCGCGCAGAAGTCCTCCGACGGGTAGCTGCCGTCCTGGCGGATGCCCTTGTAGCCGGCCGTGCAGGCGTTGCGGACGTAGGTGCCGGCCAGCTGCCACACGATCCAGTCCGCGGCCTCGACCCAGCGGTCGGTCGCGGCGTAGACCTCGGGGTCCTCCTCGAGGACCTGCAGCGCCTTGGCGAACTCCCACTCGGAGCTGATGAGGCCGCCGTAGCGGGACAGCCAGGCCTCTCCGCGCTGCTCCGCGAGGCTGTTGATGCGGTCGGCCTGGGCCTGTGCTGCATGGTGCTTCCACAGCTTCGTGTACGCGTGCGGGCGGTCGGCCCACTGCGCCAGCTCGGACAGCGGTGTGCCGTCCGCCGTCGTCGGCAGCACCGTGCACGCGGTGAAGTCGGTGGCGATGCCCACCACGTCGGCCGGGTCGATCCCGGCCGCCGCGACCGCCGCGGGAACGGCGTGGCGGAGCACGTCACGGTAGTCGTCGGGCACCTGCAGCGCCCACTCGGGCGGAAGGGGCGCGTCACCGACCGGCAGCCGGTCCGTCACGACCCCGTGGCCGTACTCGTGGACGGCCGAGGCGAGCTCGGCGCCGTCGTCGACGCGGACGACGAGCGCTCGGCCCGACAGGGTGCCGAAGTCGACGCCGACGACGTACCGCCGGCGGTCGGCGGGCGGGGCGGGGGTGGTCATGTGTCTGTGCTCCTGGGGCTGCGGGACTGGCGGGACGGCGCGGTGCTCGCCCGGACGACGAGCTCGGGGTCGATGAGGCTGGGGACCTGGTCGGTCTCTCCGGCGATGACGGCGGTGAGCATCGAGATCGCCTCGTGGCCGATGGCCGTGAAGTCCTGGCGGACGGTGGTCAGCGGTGGGATGAGGTACGCGGCCTCCGGCACGTCGTCGAAGCCGACGACGCTGACGTCGTCCGGCACCGACCGGCCCGCCTCGTGCAGGGCCCGCAGGACACCGATGGCCATCTGGTCGTTGGCGGCGAAGACCGCTGTCACGTCGGGGTTCTCGGCCAGCTCCAGACCCGCGTGGTAGCCGCTCTCGGCGGACCAGTCCCCCGCGACCGGCTCCATCGGACGGTGGCCGGCAGCGACCATCTCCGCGCGCCAGCCCTCGGCCCGCGCCCGGGCCTCCGCCCAGTCGAGCGGGCCGGTGACGTGGGCGATCTCGACGTGGCCGAGGTCGACGAGGTGCCGGGTGACCATCCGGGCACCGGCCACGTTGTCGACGCCGACGGTACGCCTGGCCCGGGTGAGGTCGCCCTCGACGATGACGAAAGGCAGCCGCGCGCTGCGGGACCGGGCCACCTCGAGCGCCTCGTCGTGCCCGGCGATGACGACGATGCCCTCGACGGCGAGCCGGTCGAGGTGGTCGACCGCGGCGTCGAAGCCCTCACGGGTCATCTCGGACAGCGAGACCGAGGAGGCGAAGAACCCGGCCTTGCGCGCCGCGGTGTTGACGGTGCGGTGCACGCTCGTCGGGCCGAACAGCGTCGAGGCGGTGGCGATGATGCCGATCGTCCCGGACCGGCCGCTCACGAGCGCGCGGGCGGCCGTGTTGGGCCGGTACCCGAGCTGCTCGATCGCCTGCAGGACGCGCTCGCGGGTCTCGGGCCGGATGCTCGTGGCGCCGTTGATGACGCGCGAGACCGTCTGGTGCGAGACGCCGGCGAGCCGCGCGACGTCCTGCATGACCGGTGCCCGGGCCGCGGTGTCGGTCATGTCGCCCTCCTCGTGAAGAGGCGCTGCATGACGATGAACAGCAGGAGCAGGGTTCCGATCGCGATCTTGGTCCACCATGAGCTCAGCGTGCCTTGGAACGAGATCAGTGTCTGGATGACACCCAGGACGAGGACCCCGAGAAGGGACCCCAGGACGAGCCCGACGCCACCGGACAGCAAGGTGCCGCCGATGACGACCGAGGCGATGGCGTCGAGCTCCATCCCCACGGCGTGCAGGCCGTAGCCGGAGAGCATGTAGACGCTGAAGAGGAGCCCGGCGATCGACGCGCAGAGCCCGCTGATCCCGTACACCGCCACCTTGACGCGTCCGACGGGCAGGCCCATGAGGGCAGCCGAGGACTCGCTGCCGCCCACCGCGTACACGGTGCGGCCGAAGCGGGTGCGGTGCAGCACCCAGGCGGCCACGGCGACGATGACGAGGGCGATGACGACGCTCCACGTGATGACGACGCCGCCACCGAGCTCGATGGTGCCGGTGGCGAGGGCGCGGAAGAACGGGTCCTTGATGGAGATCGACTCGACGCCGATGACGAAGCACATGCCGCGGGCGAGGAACATGCCGGCGAGCGTGACGATGAACGGCTGGATCTCGAAGTGGTGGATGACGAGGCCCATGACGACGCCGAGGCCGGTGCCGATGCCGAGCACGAGGAGGATGACGACGGGCGCCGGCAGACCGGCGCGCAGGGTCGCGGCCGCGACCATCGTCGACAGGGCCACGACCGCACCGACCGACAGGTCGATGCCGCCCGTGAGGATGACGAACGTCATGCCGACGGCCAGGACGATGAGGAACGCGTTGTCGATGAAGAGGTTCGCGAACACCTGGCCCGACGTGAAGCCCTCGTAGCGCACCGAGCCGGCGCCGAAGAGCAGCACGAACAGGACGAAGGTCGCGACGACGGGGAGCACCCGGCCCGGCACCCTGGGCACGCGCGACAGACCGGGGACGGTGCGGCGCGTGGGCGTGGTGGTCGTCATGGCTGGGCCACCTTCTGCTGGGTGACGGGTGTGGGGTCGGGGCGCTCCACGGAGGGGGCTGGCTGGGCGCCGGGAGCCGAGGACGTCTGACCGGCGAGGGAGTCCGACGTCGTGGTCCCCGCCGTGCCCGTGGTGGACGGACGCCGGCTGCGCCGGAACCGCTCGCGGATGCGGGGCGCCTGCAGGAGGCAGACGGCGAGCACGACGACCGCCTTGAACACGAGCGTCACCTCGGGGGCGATGCCCATCGAGTACACGGTCGTCGTCAGCGTCTGGATGATGAGCGCACCGACGAGCGTCCCTGCCAGCGAGTAGCGGCCGCCGGCGAGCGAGGTGCCGCCGATGACGACGGCGAGGATGGCGTCCATCTCGATCCACAGGCCGGCGCTGTTGGCGTCGGCGGCGCTGACGTTCGAGCTGATCATCAGGCCGGCGACCCCGGCGCACAGGGCCGCGAAGACGTAGACGGTCCAGATGATGGTGCGCGAGCGGATGCCCGCCAGGCGGCTCGCCTCGGGGTTGATGCCGACGGACTCGATGAGCAGCCCGAGGGCGGTGCGACGCGTGACGAGCGCGACGCCGACGAGGACCGCGAGCGCCACGAGGATGGCGATCGGCAGCACGAGGAAGCCGGCCCCGATCTCGCCGAAGGGGTCGTTGCGGACCGTGATGATCTGGCCGTCGGTGACGAGCATCGCGATGCCTCGTCCGGCCGTCATGAGCACGAGCGTCGCGATGATCGGCTGGATGCCGAGGGCGGAGACGAGCAGGCCGTTCCACAGGCCGAGCACGACGCACAGCGCGAGCGCGAGGAGGACCCCCCGGACCGCCGCTCCCGCGCCCGTCGGGTCGGACGAGCCGACGATCGTCGTGCACGCGACGGCGGCGGCGATGGCGGCGACCGCGCCGACCGACAGGTCGATGCCGCGGGTCGCGATGACGAGCGTCATGCCGAGGGCGATGAGCAGGGTCGGCGCACCGTTCTTGAGGATGTCGACGAGGCTGCCGTAGAGGTGGCCGTCCTGCAGGCGCACGGCGAGGAACTCGGGGTTGCTGACGGCGTTGGCCGCGAGGAGGGCCACGAGCGCGACGAGGGGCCAGAGGAGCCGGCTCCCGCGGAGGCGCTGGGCCGCTCCCACGCGCCTGGCGCCGCCGGCGGCGGGGGTCGTCGTCATGAGGCCACCTGCTCGGTCAGGGCGACCCCGTCGCCGGAGCCGGTCCCGGTGGCGGGGTCGGCCTCGGCGATGAGCCGCAGGATGTCGTCGACGGTCGCCGATGCGTCGAGCTCGGCCACCTTCGTGCGGTCCTTGAGGACGACGACGCGGTGCGAGAGGCGCGCCACCTCCTCGAGCTCGGCGGAGATGTAGACGACGGCCATGCCGTCGGCCGCGAGCTGGGCGACGAGCTTCTGGATCTGCGCCTTGGCACCGATGTCGATGCCTCGGGTCGGCTCGTCGAGGATGAGCAGCCGGGGTCGGGTCACCAGCCAGCGCGCGAGAAGGACCTTCTGCTGGTTGCCGCCCGACAGGCGCCCGACGATGGCGTCGGGGTCGGCGGGACGGATGTCGAGCGTCTCGATCCAGCGGGCGACGAGCTCGTCCTTGGTCCGGCGAGGGATGGGCCGGGCCCAGCCGCGCGCGGCCTGCATCGCGAGGACGAGGTTGTCGCGGATGGACAGGTCGGCGAGGATGCCCTCGCCCTTGCGGTCCTCGCTGCAGAAGGCGATGCCGGAGGCGATGGCGGCGCGCGGGGTGCGCAGCGAGATCCCCTTGCCGCCGACCCGCAGGGACCCGGAGTCGGCGCGGTCGGCGCCGAAGAGCAGGCGCGCCAGCTCGGTGCGGCCGCTGCCGAGCAGGCCGGCGAGCCCGACGACCTCGCCGGCGCGGATGGTCAGGTCGAACGGGGCGATCGAGCCGCGTCGACCCAGGCCCGTGGCCTCGAGGACAGGCGGCGCGTCGGACGCCCCCGAGCCGGCGTCCTCGGCGAGCCGCTCGACCTCCTCCAGGACGCCGAGCTCGCGGCCGATCATCGCCGACACGAGCTGGATCCGGCTCAGGTCGCGGGTCAGGTACTCGCCGACGAGGCGGCCGTTGCGCAGGACCGTCATCCGGTCGGCGATCTCGTAGACCTGCTCGAGGAAGTGCGAGACGAAGAGGATGGCGACGCCCTGGTCGCGGAGGTGGCGCATGATCCGGAACAGCTCGGCGACCTCGTCCTGGTCCAGGCTCGAGGTGGGCTCGTCGAGGATGAGCACCCGCGCGTCGACGGCGACCGCGCGGGCGATGGCGACGAGCTGCTGCACCGCGATGGGGTGCTCGGCGAGGACCGATCCGGGGTCGATGCGCAGGCCCATCTGGGCCAGCAGCTCGGCGGCCCGGGCCCGCGTCGCGCCCATGTCGATGGCACCGAACCGATGCGGCTCGCGGCCGAGCAGGATGTTCTCGGCGACGGTGAGGTTCGCGCAGAGGTTGACCTCCTGGTAGACCGTGGCCACACCGGCCGCCTGGGCCTCGCCCGGTCCCGAGAAGCGCACGCCCGACCCGTCGAGCTCGGTCGTGCCCCTGGTCGCGGAGTACACGCCGGTCAGCACCTTGATGAGCGTGGACTTGCCGGCGCCGTTCTCGCCCATGAGCGCGTGGACCTCGCCCGGCAGGAGGCGGAAGTCGACGTCCTGGAGGGCGACGACGCCGGGGAACTCCATCGTGATGCCGCTCATCGCGACGACGGGGCGGGCTTCGTCCGGTGGCCGCGTGCTCGGCGTGACCGTCATGGCGTGTCCTTCGGTTCGGATGCGGGTGGGTGGTGGTGGGTGCTGGGGTGGGTGGCGCCTCGGGCGTGCCGGGCGGTCGCCGTGGGCCCCGCGCCGGTGGTGGTGGACGGCCCCCGCCACCACACCCGGAGGGTGACGGGGGCCGCCGTCTGGGAAGGTCGGCGCGTGCGCCGCGCGACCTCAGTACTTGCGCGAGGGCAGGGCCGCCTTGGCCTGCTCCTGCGTGAAGGTGGTCTCCTGGGTGACGACGCGCTCGGGCACCGACTGGCCGGCGACGACCTTCTTGGCGAGGTCCATCAGCTGGTCGCCGAGGAGCGGGCTGCACTCGACGATGTAGCTGATCTTGCCGTCGGCGAGCGCCTGCATGCCGTCGTGGACCGCGTCGACCGAGATGATCTTGATGTCCTTGCCCGGGACCTTGCCCGCGGCCTCGATGGCCTCGATGGCCCCGAGCGCCATGTCGTCGTTGTGCGCGTAGACGACGTCGATCTTGGGCACCGACTTGAGGAAGGCCTCCATGACCTGCTTGCCGCCGGAGCGGGTGAAGTCGCCGGTCTGCGAGGCGACGACCTTGATCTGCGGGGCGGCCTTGATGGCGTCGGCGAAGCCCTGCTTGCGGTCGATCGCCGGTGCGGCACCCGTCGTCCCCTGCAGCTCGACGACGTCGACCTCGCTCTTGCCCTGGCTGTCCTTGACGAGCCAGTCGCCGGCCTTCTTGCCCTCGGCGACGAAGTCCGAGCCGAGGAAGGTCTTGTAGAGCGTCTTGTCCTCGGAGTCGACCGCGCGGTCGGTGAGGATGACGGGGATGTTGGCGCGCTTGGCCTCGAGCAGGACGGTGTCCCAGCCGGTCTCGACGACGGGGCTGAAGGCGATGACGTCGACCTTCTGCTGGATGAAGCTGCGGATCGCCTTGATCTGGTTCTCCTGCTTCTGCTGCGCGTCGGAGAACTTCAGCTCGATGCCGGCCGCCTTGGCCGACTCCTGGATGTTCTTCGTGTTGGCCGTGCGCCAGCCGCTCTCGGCGCCGACCTGGGCGAAGCCCATGACGATCTTGCCGCTCTTGGCACCGGCGCCGGCACCCGCGCCGGTCGCCGCGGTGCTGCCGCCGCCACAGGCCGAGAGGGCGACGAGCGCCACGGCTCCGACGGCCACCGGAAGGATCTTCTTCAGCACTGAACTTCCTCCAAACTTCGGGCGCCCTCATTGGCGCCTGGGTGCGGCCGACCTCCTCGTCCGCCGTGGCCGCCAGGCCACTTGGAGCAAGAGTGTGAGCGTTAACATTCACCGCCGTCAAGTCCTTCCTCGAACTTTTTCAGCCCGCTTGACGGCTTCTCTGAGCCTGCTATGTTAGCGCTCACTTTCGTGAGCAGGGCAGCTCCCGACCGGTGCTGCCCCGTGCGCGGAGGACACCCGGACGCATCACCGCCCTTGCCCTCGACCACGAAAGGTCCCCCAATGAGCCACGCACGCGTCGTGGCGGGTCTCGCGACCGGCGTCCTCGGCGTCGGTCTGCTCGCAGGCCTGCCGAGCGCCCGGGCAGCCACGCCCGAGCCCCTCGACTACCGCGTCACCGTCGACCCGTCCCGGTCCGGACCCGCCATCGACCGCTCGATGTACGGCGTCTTCTTCGAGGACATCAACCGCGCCGCCGACGGCGGTCTCTACGCCGAGCTCGTCCAGAACCGCTCGTTCGAGTACTCCCCCACCGACAACCGCGGCTACACCGGCCTCACCGCGTGGAGCACGTCGGCGAGCTCCGGCGGAAGCGGCACGGCCACCACGGTCGACGACACCGACCGGATGAACGAGCGCAACCGCACCTACCTGCGCCTCACGCTCACCAACCCCTCCGGCGGGCGCTACGGCCTGGCCAACGCCGGCTACAACACCGGCGTCCGGCTGGAGGCGGGCAAGACGTACGACTTCAGCGTCTGGGCCCGCACCGACGCCGCGTCGGGCACTCCGCTGACGGTGACGCTCCGTGACGCCGCCCGGACGACGACGTACGCCACCCCGCTGGACGTCCAGGTCGACGGCGACACGTGGCGCCAGTACCGCGGGAGCTTCGTGGCCACCGCCTCGACGACGAGCGGACGTCTCGCCGTGGAGGCCGGCGGAACCGGGACGCTGCGGCTCGACATGGTCTCGCTCTTCCCGCGGGACACCTACAAGGGCCGCGTCAACGGTCTGCGCAAGGATCTCGCCGAGAAGGTCGCCGCCCTGCACCCCGGCTTCGTGCGCTTCCCGGGCGGGTGCCTCGTCAACACCGGCAGCATGTACTCCTACGACGCCGAGCACGGCTACCCGCGGGCCCGCAGCTACCAGTGGAAGGACACCATCGGCCCGGTCGAGCAGCGCGCGACGAACGCCAACTTCTGGGGCTACAACCAGTCCTACGGGCTCGGCTACTACGAGTACTTCCAGTTCGCCGAGGACATCGGTGCGATGCCGGTGCCGGTCGTCCCAGCCCTCGTCACCGGGTGCGGGCAGAACCGTGCCACCGTCGACGACGCGCTGCTGCAGCGGCACATCCAGGACACCCTCGACCTCATCGAGTTCGCCAACGGACCCGTCACGAGCGAGTGGGGCGCCAAGCGCGCCGCCATGGGCCACCCGGCACCCTTCGGCCTGAGCCGGATCGCCATCGGCAACGAGGAGAACCTGCCTGACGCCTACTTCGCCAACTTCGTGAAGTTCGAGGCCGCCATCAAGGCGCGGTACCCCGACGTCACCGTGCTGTCGAACTCCGGCCCCGACGACACCGGCACGACCTTCGACCGGCTGTGGTCCCTCAACAAGGACCACGGCACGGCGATGCTCGACGAGCACTACTACAACAGCCCGGACTGGTTCCTGCAGAACAACGCCCGCTACGACGGCTACGACCGCCAGGGCCCGAAGGTCTTCCTCGGCGAGTACGCCTCGCTCGACAACAAGCTGCGCAACGCGCTCTCGGAAGCCGCCTTCATGACCGGCCTCGAGCGCAACGCCGACGTCGTCAAGATGGCCTCCTACGCGCCACTGCTGTCGAACATCGACTACATCCAGTGGAAGCCGGACATGATCTGGTTCGACAACAACGCCTCGTGGGGCTCGACGAGCTACGAGGTGCAGAAGCTGTTCATGAACAACGTCGGTGACGCCGTCGTGCCGAGCACGGCGAGTGGGGCCCTCGCCCAGGCCAGGCCGATCACCGGCGCGATCGGCCTGTCGACGTGGGCCACCGCGGCCAGGTACGACGACGTCACGGTCACCGGCGCGGACGGCTCGCCGCTGTTTCGCGACGACTTCTCCGGCGACGCGTCCGCGTGGAGGCCACTGGCGAACCGCGGGACGTGGTCGGTGCAGGACGGCGCCTACGTCCAGTCCGACACCGCCGCCCAGGACACCCTCGTCACGGCGGGCGACCCCGCGTGGCACGACTACGACCTGAGCCTCAAGGCGACGAAGACGGCCGGGGCCGAGGGCTTCCTCATCGGCTTCGGCGTCAAGGACTCCGGCAACTTCTACTGGTGGAACCTCGGCGGCTGGAACAACACCCAGGGCGCGGTCGAGAAGGCCACGAACGGAGCCAAGCAGACCCTGCTCGCCAAGCCGAACACGGTCGAGACCGGCCGCACCTACGACGTGCACGTCAAGATCCGCGGCGGCCAGGTCGAGCTCTACCTCGACGGGGCGCTCTGGGGCAGCTTCCGCGACGACGCCGTGACCGAGCCCTTCGCGCAGGTCGTGACCCGGGACACCGCCCGGAACCAGCTCGTCGTCAAGGTGGTCAACGCCCAGGCAGCCCCGGCCCGCACCACGATCGACCTCGGTGCCGGCACGCGGGTCGTGGGCAAGGCCGAGATGACCGTCATCTCCGGCGATCCCGAGGCCCAGAACACGCGCAGCGCCCAGCCCGTCCAGCCGATGACGACGACGATCAAGGGCGTCGCGCCCACCTTCACCCGCACCTTCGACCCGAACTCGGTGACCTTCATCCGGGTCCAGCTCAAGTGAGGCCGACCATGAACGACGCACGCATCCAGCTGCACCGGGCCATCGCACGGCGCACGCTCCTACAGGGCGGGCTCGCCCTCGCCGCGGCGGGACTCGCCGCCCCGGCCCTGTCCGGAGACGCGCTCGGTGCCCCGACCCCACTGCGCACCGACGCCGAGGTGTACGGCGCGCCGACCGTCAGTCCACTCGTCTGGCAGCGGGCCGACCCCTTCGTCACCCCGCCGGTCGACGGCACGTACTGGTTCACCGGCTCGGTCCCCGAGTACGACCGGCTCGTCGTCAGGGGCGCCCCGACGATCGCGGGCCTCGGCTCGGCTGCCGAGTCGGTCATCTGGCGTCGGCCCACCAGCGGCCAGATGGGGGGCCACATCTGGGCTCCCGAGCTGCACCGGATCGACGGGCGCTGGTACGTCTACTTCGCCGCCGGTGACGCCGGCAACGTCTTCAACATCCGCATGTACGTCATGGAGTCGAGCCTCGCCGACCCGCGCGAGCCGGCCGGCTGGGGTGCACCTCGACAGATCATGACGCCGTGGCTGTCCTTCGCGCTCGACTCCACGACGTTCGAGCTCGCGGGCCGCCGCTACCTCGTGTGGGCCCAGAGCGAGCCGGAGATCGCCGTCAACACGAGCCTGTACATCGCCGAGATGGCCTCGCCCTTCGCCCTCGCCACGGACCCGGTCCGCATCGCGACGCCGACCCTCCCGTGGGAGGTGCAGGGGTTCAAGGTCAACGAGGGCCCGGCCGTCCTCGTGCGCAACGGGAAGGTGTTCGTCACGTTCTCGGCCAGCGCGACCGACGCGCGGTACTGCATGGGCCTGCTCACGGCCGACGCGTCCGCGAACCTGCTCGACCACCGGTCGTGGACCAAGAGCCCCGACCCGGTGTTCACGACGAACGAGCAGACGCGCCAGTACGGCCCGGGCCACAACAGCTTCACCGTGGCCGAGGACGGCGTCACCGACGTGCTCGTCTACCATGCCCGCGACTACCGCGACATCGTGGGCGACCCGCTCTACGACCCGAACCGGCACGCCCGGGCGCAGCGCCTCTACTGGCACCCGGACGGGTCCCCCCTGTTCGGGGTGCCGGTGGGCGTCGGGGGGCCGATCGTGCGGCTCTCGCCGGGCGACGCGTCGACGTCGTTCGTCCGGCACGTCGAGTACGGGCTGCGCGTCGACGCGGACGTGCGCGAGCTGGCCGACAGCCAGTTCCGCTTCGTCGCGGGGCTGGCCGGCGGCGACACGGTGTCGCTGCAGTCGGTCAACTTCCCGGACCGCTACGTGCGGGTCAGCGGGACGAGCCTGCGCATCGACCCCGTCGACGCCGTCGACACGGCGGGCTCGTTCGCCGCCGAGGCGAGCTTCGTCCGGCTGCCGGGCCTCGCCTCGCCGAAGGGCGTGTCGCTGCGGTCGGTCACCGACCCCTCGGCCTACGTCCGCCACGACAAGGGCCGCCTGACGGTCGGTCCCGCGTCGGGCTCGAAGACGACCTTCCTGCTCAGCTGACCCACCGGTGCCGGGCGGCCCCGACAGGCCTGTCTCTTATACACATCTGACGCTGCCGACGACGGA
>NZ_JBNDHY010000104.1:0-16415 GCF_056755315.1 Monashia sp. HAY1-2A | reverse complement strand
CCCCCCCCCCCCCCCCCCCCCCCCCCCCCCCCCCCCCTCCCACACCAACACCCCCCCCCCCCAGATTACTACGCGTCTCGTGGGCTCGGAGATGTGTATAAGAGACAGGCACGTTCACGAACGGTGGCGCCGGGTCCGTCGAGACACCGCGCCAGACTACCCACAGCGGGTCGTGTCCTCGGCGTCCTTGTGCGGAGCCGATGTCGGCAGGCTGGCCGGCGTCCGCACGTCCGGAAGCGGCACCGCTGGCTCGTCCGCCGCACCGCGCAGGCGGCATGATCACGCCATGACCGTCGCCCGTTCGCTCGTCCTCTTCGCGCTCGCAGCGATCGCCGAGATAGGGGGCGCGTGGCTCGTCTGGCAGGGCGTTCGCGAGCACCGTGGCTGGGCGTGGGTCGGGGCGGGCGTCATCGCCCTCGGCGTTTACGGTGTCGTCGCGACGCTGCAGCCGGACGCGCACTTCGGGCGGATCCTCGCCGCGTACGGCGGGGTGTTCGTCGCGGGGTCGCTGCTCTGGGGCATGGCCGTGGACGGGTTCCGGCCGGACCGGTGGGACGTCGCGGGGGCGCTCGTGTGCCTGCTCGGCGTCGCGCTCATCATGTACGCGCCGCGCGGCGCGTGACGCGTCCGGCGCGCGTCAAGGGCCCCTACGGTGGCCGCATGGGCCGTTTCCACGTCGGGATCTCCGGGTGGCGCTACGCGTCGTGGCGCGGTGACTTCTACCCCAAGGGCCTGCCGCAACGGCTCGAGCTGACGTACGCCGCGGAGCGGATGACCTCGATCGAGCTCAACGGCTCGTTCTACTCCCTCCAGCGGCCGACGTCCTACGCGCGCTGGCGCGAGTCGGTGCCCCGAGGCGTCGACTTCGCCGTCAAGGGTGGCCGCTTCATCACTCATCTCAAGGCCCTGCGCGACGTCGAGGCCCCGCTGGCCAACTTCTTCGCCTCGGGGGTCCTCGCGCTCGGCGAGCAGCTCGGCCCCTTCCTGTGGCAGCTGCCCGAGCGGTTGACCTTCGACGCCGACCGCCTCGACGCGTTCTTCGCCCAGCTCCCCCGCACGACGCGTGAGCTCGCCGACCTCGCGGCCCGCCACGACGACAAGCTGGCCGACGACCGGGTCCTGACGACCACCGACGTCGACCGGCCCGTGCGGCACGCCCTCGAGCCACGACACCCGAGCTTCGACACCGACGAGGCCCGCGGGCTGTGCGCCCGGCACGGGGTGGCCGTCGTCGTCGCCGACACCGCGGGCCGCTTCCCCGTGATGCGCGACGCGACGAGCGACTTCCGCTACGTGCGGCTGCACGGCGAGACGACGCTGTACTCCGGCGGCTACTCCGACGCCTCGCTCGACCGGTGGGCCGAGCAGTGCCGGTCCTGGGCCGACGAGGGTCACGACGTGCACGTCTACTTCGACAACGACATCCAGGGCCGGGCGCCGTACGACGCCGTGGCCCTCCTCGAACGCCTCGGCGCCGCGCCGACCCCACCCGACCATGGCTGAGCCACCCGGCCGCTGCCGACAGCGGCGACCCGCTAGGTTCGGACCGTGAGCCGCAGCGTCTACCTCGCCTCACCGGAGGGCCTCACCGGCAAGTCCGCGGTGGCCCTCGGACTGCTCGACGCACTCGTGCGCGAGGTCGGCTCGGTCGGCGTCTTCCGACCGTTGACGACGCTCGGCGGCACCGGACCCGCCGACGAGGTCGACCACATCGTCGAGATGCTCGTCGCCCAGCCGGGCACCGACCAGACGTACGAGGAGGCGCTCGGCGTCACCTACGCCCAGGCCCACGACGACCCCGACGAGGCGCTGCACGTCATCGTCGAGCGGTTCGGCCGCCTCGCGAAGCGGTTCCAGGTGATGCTCGTCCTCGGCTCGGACTACACCGACGTCTCCACCGGCACCGAGCTGTCCTTCAACGCGCGCGTCGCCGCCAACCTCGGGTCGGCCGTCGTCCTCGTCGTCCACGGTCGTGACCGAACGCCCGAGCAGGTGCGCGTGGCCGCGGACGGAGCCCTGGCCGAGCTGCGGGGCAACCACGCTGAGCCGGTGGCGGTCATCGCCAACCGCGTCGAGCCGGACGACCTCGAGGCCGTCCGTGCCGCGCTCGCCGACCTGCCGTTCGCCGTCACCGCGGCCCTGCCCGAGAACCCGCTGCTGCGGGCTCCGAGCTTCCGGCAGCTGACCGAGGCCACCGACGCACGGCTCGCCCTCGGCAACGCGGCGTGGATGGACCGCGACAGCCTCGGCCTCGTCGTCGCCGCGATGAGCCTGCCCAACGTGCTGCCGCGGCTGCGCACCGACGTGACCGTCATCGCCCCGAGCGACCGCAGCGACCTCGTGCCGGGGCTCGTCCTCGCCCACCAGTCCGGCACGTTCCCGAGCCTCGCCGGTGTCATCCTCACCGGCGGCTACGAGATCCCCGAGGCCATCGCGCGCCTGTCGGCCGGCGTGCAGCAGGACCTGCCGATCGCCCTGACCGACGCCGACACGATGACCACCGCGGGCCGCGCGTCGCGCGTCTTCGGGCCGATGACCAAGTCCTCGCGCAACAAGATCGAGGTCGCACGGCGCCTCTTCTCCGAGGGGGTCGACCAGTCGGCACTCCTCACCGCCATCGACGTGTCGTCGTCGTCGGTGCGCACGCCGCTGATGTTCGAGTTCCAGCTCATGGAGCGCGCTCGCTCCGACCGCCGCCACATCGTCCTGCCCGAGAGCGGCGACGACCGCATCCTCGAGGCCGCCGACGTGCTGCTGCGCCGCGGCGTCGCCGACCTGACGCTGCTCGGTGAGGAGACGACCGTCCGGGCCCGCGCGTCGACCCTCGGGCTCGACCTCGACGACGCCCGCGTCGTGTCCACCACCGACCCCGAGCTCGTCGAGCGCTTCGCCGCGGAGTACGCACGGCTGCGCGCCCACAAGGGCGTCACGCTCGAGCGGGCCCGTGAGGTCGTCACCGACGTCTCGTACTTCGGCACGATGATGGTCCAGCTCGGCCTCGCCGACGGCATGGTGTCGGGCGCCGTCCACACGACGGCGCACACCATCCGGCCGGCGCTCGAGTTCGTCAAGACGCGCGACGGCGTCGACACCGTGTCCAGCGTCTTCCTCATGTGCCTGGCCGACCGCGTCCTCGTCTACGGCGACTGCGCGGTCATCCCCGACCCCACGGCCGAGCAGCTGGCCGACATCGCCGTCTCGTCGGCGCAGACCGCGCGCCAGTTCGGCATCGAGCCGCGCGTGGCGATGCTGTCCTACTCGACCGGCTCGAGCGGCTCGGGCGCCGACGTCGAGAAGGTCCGCGCCGCAACGGCGCTCGTCGCCCAACGTGCCCCCGACCTCGCCCTGGCGGGCCCCATCCAGTACGACGCCGCCATCGACCCGACCGTCGGACGCGCCAAGCTGCCCGGCTCGGACGTCGCCGGACGAGCCACGGTGTTCGTCTTCCCCGACCTCAACACCGGCAACAACACGTACAAGGCGGTGCAGCGCAGCGCCCACGCCGTCGCCATCGGGCCCGTCCTGCAGGGCCTGCGCAAGCCGGTCAACGACCTGTCGCGGGGCGCGCTCGTCGACGACATCGTCAACACGGTGGCCATCACTGCCGTGCAGGCGCAGGCCGACGGGCAGGAGCCGGCATGAGCGACGCCACCCGACCCGTCCTCGTCCTCAACGCCGGGTCGTCGTCGCTCAAGTACCAGCTGCTCGTGCCCGAGACCGGTGACGTGCTCGCCAACGGGCTCGTCGAACGCATCGGAGAGCCCGGTGGCGGCGTCGCGGACCACGCGGCAGCGCTGCGGGCGATGACCGACCGCCTGCGCGCCGACGGCGTCGACCTCGACACCGTGCCGCTGCGTGCCGTCGGTCACCGCGTCGTCCACGGTGGTGCCGACTTCTCGGCGCCGGTCGTCATCGACGACGACGTGCTCGACCGCATCCGTCAGCTGAGTCCCCTTGCGCCGCTTCACAACCCGCCGGCGGTCACCGGCATCGAGGCCGCCCGCGACCGCTACGCGGTACCGCACGTCGCGGTCTTCGACACCGCCTTCTTCGCAGACCTGCCGGCCGCCGCGTCGACGTATGCGCTGCCCCGGAGCCTGGCCCGGGAGCACTCGATCCGTCGGTACGGCTTCCACGGCACGTCGCACGCCTACGTGTCCCGCGCCACGGCCGAGCTGCTCGGACGCGCCGAGGACCCGACGTTCCGTGTCGTCGTCCTCCACCTCGGCAACGGGTGCTCGGCCTCGGCCGTGCGCGGCGGCCGCGCCCTCGACACCTCGATGGGACTGACGCCGCTCGAGGGCCTCGTCATGGGCACCCGGTCCGGCGACGTCGACCCGGGCCTGCACGCCTACCTGGCTCGCGAGGCCGGCCTCTCCCTCGACGAGATCGACACCCTGCTCAACAAGAGGTCGGGCCTCGTCGGCCTCGCCGGCGTCAACGACTTCCGCGAGCTCGTCGAGCGGATGGACGCCGGGGACGACGACGCGTCGCTCGCGTTCGACGTCGTCGTGCACCGGCTCAAGCGCTATGTCGGTGGCTACGTCGCGGTCCTCGGTGGTCTCGACGCGCTCGTCTTCACCGCCGGCATCGGCCAGAACAGCCCGCGGCTGCGGGCCGCCGTCACCGAGGGCCTCGATGCGTTCGGTGTCCGCGTCGACGCCGAGCGCAACGCCGCGCGGTCGGCCGGGGCACGAGTCGTGTCGCCCGACGGCGCCCCCGTGGCCGTGGCCGTCGTGCCGACGAACGAGGAGCTCGCGATCGCCCGGCAGACCGCCGACCTCGTGGGCGCGCAGACGGCCGCCCGAGACTGAGCCGGCGCGGGCGCCGGAGCCGCTCAGCCGTTCTCGCGCTCGAGGTACTCGCGCAACGACAGGGGCCGGCGGCCGGTGAGGCGCTCGACGTCGTCGGTCACGCCGTCGAGCTCGCCGGCGCGGATCGCCGCGTACGTCGACACCCACGCGTCGACCTGCCACCTCGGGGCCCCGTACGTCTCCCGCGACGCGTACGCCTCCTCGAGCGTCTCGTCGTGGAAGGTGACGGGACGACCGGTGACCTCGCTGTAGGTCCGGGCCGCCTCGGTCAGCGTGATCGACTCGGGGCCCGTGAGGTCGTACGTGGCGCCGGCGTGCCTGCCGGGGTCGAGAAGCACGGCCACGGCGGCTCGGGCGATGTCCTCGTGCGCGACGACCGCAGCGCGCCCGTCACCGGCCGGACCGCGGATGACACCGTCGTCGCCCGTCATGTGGGGCACGAACTCGAGGTAGAGGTTGTCGCGCAGGAACGTCCACGCCATCCCGGAGGCACGCAGGTGCTCCTCGGTGGCCGCGTGGTCGCGGGCCAGCGTGAAGGTGGCGTCCGGCGCCGCGCCGAAGAAGGAGACGTAGACGACGTGCCGGACACCGGCGTCCGCCGCGGCGTCGACGAACGCCTTGTGCTCCGCGAGGCGGTCGACGTTCTCGGCGGCCGACACCATGAACAGCGTCCGGGCGCCATCGAGAGCCGCCCGCGCCGAACCGCCGTCGGCATACGTGCACACGTGGGTCACTGCGCCGGGCAGCTGCGGCGCGCGGGCCGCGTCGCGGACGAGGAGACGCTGGGCCACCCCACGCTCGGCGAGGTCACGCGCGACGAGTCCGCCGAGCCACCCGGTGGACCCGGTGACGGCGAGGGGCGGGCTGGGTTCGGCCGGAACGTCACTCATGCCCCGAGCGTACGCAGTGCCGGTTCCCGGCGGACCAGGTCGGTGCGGCCTCGACCGGCCCGGGCCGTGGTGATGCGGCTCAACCCGGACAGGTGGACGTACGGTGTCCACGTGACCGACAACGCGGCTGACGCCTCCTCCGTCCGGACGCCCGAGCCCCCGGACCGGCCGGGTCCGGCTGTGCCCGGTCGGGCGGCCGCCCCCCGTCCCACGGCGCCCGGTTCCGCCACCGGCCCGGCCACGGCACCCGCCACCGACTCCACCGGCTCCGCCACCGGGAACACGACCGACTCCACCGGCGACGCCCTCGGCCGGGGCGGCATCGAGGCCGCGGCCGTGCCTGCCGGTGTCAAGACCGCCAGCGAGTGGTCGTGGCGGCTGCTGCTCATCATCGGTGCGCTCTACGTGCTGACGATGATCCTGCGCGGCGTGTCCGAGGTCGTCGTGCCGGTGGCCATCGCGCTGCTGCTCACCGCGCTGCTCCGCCCCGTGACGAACCGGCTGCACCGACGGCTGCCCACGGGCGCGTCGGCCGGCCTCACCGTGTTCGGCACGATCATCGTCATCGGTGGGCTGTTCACCCTCGTCGGCACGCAGTTCACGAGCGGGCTCTCGGACCTGACGGCCCAGGTGGCCACCGGCATCGGCCAGATCCGCGACTGGGTGCGCACCACCTTCAAGATCACCGACGCGCAGTTCGACCAGTACTTCGACACGATCCGCCAGAAGGTCAGCCAGTCGGGCAACCTCGGGGACACCGCGGCCGCCGTCGGCCTCACGGCGACGCACTTCGTCGCTGGCCTGTTCATCGCCCTGTTCTCCCTCTTCTTCTTCCTCTACGAGGGCCCGCGCATCTGGTCCTGGATCGTGCGGCTGTTCCCGCTCACGGCCCGCGAGCGCGTCGACTCCTCGGGCGTCGTCGCGTGGGGACAGCTGTCGGCGTTCGTGCGGGCCACGATGATCGTCGCGCTCGTCGACGCCATCGGAATCTCCGTCGGCGCCGCGATCCTCAAGGTGCCGTTCGCCTTCGCCATCGGCATCCTCGTGTTCCTCCTCGCCTTCATCCCCATCGTGGGAGCCCTCCTGTCGGGTGCGGTGGCAGTGCTGCTCGCCCTCGTGGCGCACGGTCCGGCGGTCGCGATCATCATGCTCGCCGTCGTCATCGGCGTGCAGCAGCTCGAGTCGCACGTGCTCCAGCCGTTCCTGCTCGGCAAGGCCGTCAGCGTCCACCCCCTCGCCGTCATCCTCGCCATCGCCTGCGGGTCCATCATCGCCGGCATCGTCGGGGCGCTCGTCGCGGTGCCGTTCGCGGCCGTCTCGAACGCCGTCGGCAAGCACCTGCTCTCCGGGGAGTCCCCCGACGAGCTCGACCGGACCCCTGGGCACTCCCCGCACGACGAAGGCGCACCGGCCCAGACCTGACGGCGAGTCTCAGCGCGACACCGGGGCGACCTGGTCGAGGAACGCGTGGACCGCGGCGTCCCACAGCTGCGGCCGTTCCATGTTCGGGTAGTGGGCCGTGCCCGGCACCTCCTCGTAGCGCCCGTGCCGGACCGCGGCGGCGAGGCGTCGGCCCATGTCGCGGTGGTCCTCGGAGTCGAGGCCGCCGCACAGCGCGAGCACCGGCACGTCGATGTCGCCGAGCCGGTCCCAGGCGTCGTGGACCGGCTCGGGCAGGACGGCGTCGGGGCTGGCGTGGTGCGCGAGCGTGTCCGTGAGCATCCGCCGGCAGCGCTCGACGGTGTCACCCCGGACCTCGTCGAGGGAACGTGTCGGCCCGGCGCAGAACGCCAGGCTGGCCTCGACGTACGCTGCGGCGTCGCGCTCGGCGATGGCCCGCCCCCATTCGTCGAGGATGCCGAGCACCCAGGGGTCGGAGAAGGTCGGGACGCTCGTCGCCGTCCCGCTGACGACGATGGCCCGGACGAGCTCCGGGTGCTCGAGGGCGGCGTCCGTAGCAGCACCCCCACCCATGGAGACGCCGACGAGGACGGCCGGGCCCGCGTCGAGGTGGCGCACGAGCGCGGCCACGTCGTCGCAGTGGCGGCTCGGCACGTCGAGCGTCGACGCTGCGCCGTGACCGCGCAGGTCGGGAACGACGACCCGGTACCGGGCGGCGAGGACGGGGACCTGCTCGTCCCACATGCGGTGGTCGAGGCCCCCTCCGTGCAGGAGGAGGACGAGGTCGCCCTCGCCCGTGTCGGTGTAGGTCAGGTGGCCGGGGTCGAGGTCGAGGCGTTCCATGGGCGGGCTCCCGGGGTGTGGGTGGGCTGGTGGGACGTGGACGAGAAGGTGGGGTGACGAGCGCGTGGACACGGCCGGGCGGCGTCAGCGGCCGCCGGCCGTGTCAGGGCCCGCCGGCTGCGTCGACGGCGGCGACGTCGGGATGCGGCCGTCCCGCGTCGGCCCCGGCGACGGCCCGGACGCCGTCCGTGAGGCGGCCGAGGACCTCGGCGCACCGCGCCAGGTCCTCCGGGTCGATGCCCGCGGTGGCCGCCTCGAGACCGACGGCCTCCGCGCGGTGGACGTCCGCGAGGACCTCCTCCCCTCGGGGCGTCACGGCCACGAGACGGGACCGCACGTGCGCGGGGTTGTCGCGCAGCTCGAGGTAGCCCAGCCGGACGCCGTCGTCGACGACCTTCTGCACGCCCTGGCGCGTCACGAGGAGGGCCCGCCCGAGATCCGGCACCGTCTGCGGGCCGTCCTCGAGGACGAGCACGAGGATCGCGCGGAGCGCGAGGGTGAGCCCCGTGCCCTCCAGCAGCCGGGAGACCGCGCGTGCCGAGTACTGGTGGAGCGGCCGGACATGACGCAGGACCGCATAGGCCGCCTCGACCCGATTCATGACAACCAAGTTGTCATGGTGCGGCCCTGCCCGCAAGGGTGCGCGACGGCGCCCCCACCCTCGTGGAGGGAGGGGGCGCCGGGGACGATGGTCCTTACTGGGAGACGGCGCGACGGGCGAACAGGGCCCGCTCGTCGAGCTCCTCGGCCTCGTCGGCGAACTCGGGCGTGTCGAACACGTCGGCGGGGATGCCACCCTCGGTGTAGCGCGGTTCGGCCTTGGCCTTGAGCGCGTACGTCGGCTTCGGCACGGGCACCGGGCTCCAGCTCCCCGGTGGCAGCTCCTGCTCGGCCTCGTCGCCCGGCACGGCAGCCCGGCCAGTGGTCGCGCCCGACCCTCCGCGCGACACGTCTGCCACCGCGACGGCTCCGGTGACGGCAGCCTGGACGTCGAAGACCCGCTCCCGCGCTGCACCCTCGGCGGCCTGCCGGGCCACCGTCGGCTCGACGGCGGGGATGACGACGCGGTCGACGCCGAGCGGCGTGCGCGTACCGCGGGTCGATGCCGGCGACGCGACCTCGTGGGCGGTCGAGTGGATGACCTGGGTGTCGTCGCTGGTCAGCACCGGCTCCGGGGCGACGCGCCGGCCACGGGACCGTGAGCCGCGGACGCGACGCACGCCGCGCGCCGCGGCGGCCCGGACGCGGTCGTGCTGGGCCTCGGTACGCAGCCAGACGAGGACGGCGAGGACGGTGAGCACCGCGAAGGGGACGGAGACCCACAGCAGGACGCCGGTGACGGCCAGCGTGACCGACGCCGGGATCCACAGGACCGACGCGAGCAACACCACTGCACGAATCCGCCTCTGCGCCATGGGGACCCGCGCGGGCCGACCGGCCGTGGACCGGGCCTCGACCTGCGCGTCGTGGAGGTCGTCCGCGACGACGCGCTCGACGTGGAACTCGTCGAGGGGCTCCTCGGCGCGACGGGCCACGAGCGGGGACGGGCGGCGGCCGGCAGGCACCGCGCGCTTGACGTCGACCGTCGGGCGGGCGGTGCGGGCCGGCGTCACCGACCACGAGTGGGGGCGTGGCGTGCGCGGCTCGACGGCCGGCAGGACGGGGCGCTTCTCGAGGACGCGCATGGCCTCGGAGAACCCGTCGACGGACCTGGTGGCGGCGGCGTCCTCGCGGCGGCGCATCCAGTGCTGCACGAGGTAGGCAGCCCAGATCGCCACGATGACGACGAAGATGAGGCTGCTGACTGGCACGAACCCCACGGTAGGGCGACCGCGCGCGCACGCCCTGCACATTCGGGGCGTGTCGCGCAAGAGGCTGGTGTTACACCTGTGACAACCGCTCGAGGAGCGTGCCGCCGCCGAGCTCCTCGCGCGTCACCGCGAAGGACCGGTGGTCGCGCCACCGGCCGTCGATGTGCAGGTACCGCTCACGCACGCCCTCGTCGCGCAGCC
Organism: Monashia sp. HAY1-2A; assembly: GCF_056755315.1. Classification (NCBI taxonomy): domain Bacteria; kingdom Bacillati; phylum Actinomycetota; class Actinomycetes; order Micrococcales; family Intrasporangiaceae; genus Intrasporangium; species Monashia sp. HAY1-2A. Next base: position 6,455 of record NZ_JBNDHY010000104.1, on the reverse strand, counting down.
CGAGCCGGCGGACGACCCCGAGCGACCGCTCGTTGTCGACGCGGATGTTGACCTCGACGCGGTGCAGGCCGGCCGGGCCGAGGGCGTGGTCGATGGCCAGGGCGAGCGCTCGCGTGGCGATGCCCCGGCGCGTCACCCCTTGGGCGACCCAGTAGCCGGCGGCGCAGGACTGCTGCGCGGCCCGGACGATGCCGAACAGGTGCACCTGCCCGACGATGCGCCCCTCGACCTCGATGGCCCAGGGCATCGCGCGGTCCGCGCGCGCCTCGGCGTCGAGCTCGCGGACGAAGTCGCGGAAGGACACCGGGGCCCGGGCCTCGGCACCCGGGGGCAGCGTCGGCTCCCACGGCCTGACGTGTTCGGCGTTCTCGCGGCGCACCCACTGCCACTCGCGCTCGTCACCGAGGACGAGCGGGCGCAGCAGGACGGGCTGGTCGGTCGACGCATCGCGCAGCACCACCGGCCAGCGACCCCGGCCGTCGCGGACCGGTCGCCAGGGCATCCTCATCTCGGGCGCCGAGCCGCCGCGGGCTGCGTGGACCCCGCGTTCAGGTCGGTGGTCACGTCGGGGGTCACGTGGAGGGTCACGTCGGGGGTCACCTCGGTGGTCACCTCAGTGGTCACTGCCCGGGATCTGGTCGAGGGCGTGCCCGAGCACGGGCTCGAGCACGTCGAGAGCGTCCCCGACGCCACCTCGCGAGCCGGGCAGGTTGGCCACGAGGGTGCGCCCGGCGATCCCGACGAGCCCGCGCGAGAGCATCGCGGTCGGCACGCCCTTGGCGACACCGGCCGCGCGGATCGCCTCGGCGACGCCCGGAACGAGGCGGTCGAGCAGCGGCGCCGTCTGCTCAGGCGTCACGTCGGTGGGCGTCAGCCCCGTGCCGCCGGTCGTGAGGACGAGGTCGGGCTCGCTGGCGAGGACGTCACGCAGCTCCCAGCCGAGCTCGTCACCGTCGGGCACGACGAGGGCGTGGCCCACCTCGAAGCCCCACGAGCGCAGCCGCGCGACGACGACCGGCCCGGAGCGGTCCGGGTAGATGCCCGCGGCCGCGCGGGTGGAGGCCGTGACGACGACCGCCCGCCGGCCGCGGCCGAACGCCTTCGCGTCACTCACGCCAGTCCCCCGACCGTCCCCCGGACTTGGCCGTGACCCGGACGTCGGTGATGCGGGCGTGCTTGTCGACGGCCTTGACCATGTCGACCAGCGCGAGCGAGGCGACGGCGACGGCCGTGAGCGCCTCCATCTCGATGCCGGTGCGGTCGGCGGTGCGCACGGTGGCGGTGATGTCGACGCCGTCGTCGGCCACCGTGAGGTCGACCGCGACGCCGTGCACCGCGACCGGGTGCGCGAGGGGCACGAGCTCGGGGGTGCGCTTGACGGCCTGGATGCCGGCGATCCGGGCCACGGCGAGCGCGTCACCCTTGGGCACGACGCCGTCGCGCAGGGCCGAGACCGCCGCGGCAGACAGGAGGACGCGTCCGGCGGCGCTCGCCTCGCGCGCGGTCACGGGCTTGGCCGACACGTCGACCATGTGGGCGCTGCCGTCGGCCCGCACGTGGGTCAGCCCTCCAGGGGCACCAGGGGCACCGGAGGCACCAGGGACACCCGCCGCGTCGGGCACGTCGGCGACGTCGGGGACGTCGGAGGTCGCCGCCACCTCAGTCCTCCCGGTCGAGCACGAGGACGTCGACGACCTCGCCGGCGACGAGCTCGGTGACGTCCTCGGGGACGATGAACAGGGCGTTGGCCCGCGAGAGGTCGGCCACGAAGTGCGACCCCTGCCCGGCGACCGGAACCGCGACGAGCGTGCCCTCGGCCGAGCGCGACACGACGGCCCGCCCGAACTGCCGCCGGCCCTCGAACGAGCTGACCCCCGAGATGAGGGTGGCCGGACGCATCCGGCGCTTCTCGGGCGCCAGGCGCATGAGGCGTCGGAGAGCCGGGCGGACGAACACCTCGAACGAGACGAACGAGGACACCGGGTTGCCGGGCAGCGTGAAGATCGGCACCCGTCGACCGTCGGGGGCCTCGAGCCGGCCGTAGCCCTGCGGCTTGCCCGGCTGCATGGCCACCTTGACGAACTCGACGCCTCGCGAGGCGAGCGCGCTCTTGACGACGTCATAGGCACCCATGGACACGCCACCGCTGGTGACGACGATGTCGGCGTCCCGGACCGCCACGGACAGCGACTCGATGAGCTCGCTCTCCGAGTCGCCCACGGCCTGACGGATCTCGGCGGAGGCGCCGGCGGACACCGAAGCGGCCCAGAGCATGGAGGAGTTGGAGTCGTGGATCTGCCCGGGCCGCAACGGCTTTCCGGGCTCGACGAGCTCGGACCCGGTCGACATGACGACGACCCGCGGGCGGCGGTGCACCTCGACCTCGGCGTACCCGCACGCGGCGAGGAGCGCGATGGTGCGGGACCCGACGACCTCGCCCGCCGGGACGACGACGGTGCCGCTGCGCACGTCGTCGCCCTTGGGCCGCACGAAGGTCCCGACCGGCACCTCGGCCCGGCACTCGACCTCGCCGGTGGCCGCACCGTCGGTGTCCTCGACCTTGACGACGGCGTCGGCGCCGCGCGGCATCGGCGCGCCCGTCATGATGCGGGCGGCCTCGCCCGGCCCGACCTCGAACGTCGGGTCGTCGCCGGCGGCCACCTCGCCGACGATGCGCAGCCGCACGGGCGAGGTGTCGGCGCCCTCGACCGACGAGGCCTGCACCGCGTAGCCGTCCATCGAGGAGTTGTCGAAGTGCGGGAGGTCGACCCGGGCGCGGACGTCGCGCGCCACGACGAGCCCGAGCGACTCGGTGAGCGGCGTCCACGCCGTGGGCATCGGCTCGAGCGTCGAGAGGATGGCCCGCAGGTGCTCGTCGACCGTCCGGAGGTCGCCGGGCTGCTCGGCGGGTTCGGACGCGGCCGTCACCGGCTCCCCGAGGACGGCGTTGTCGAGGACGCGCCGGTAGCCGTCGATGAGGACCTCGCCGACGCACCGGACGTTGCGCCCGAAGACGGGGTCGCCGATGACGCGCAGGCTCGTGCACTCCTTCATCGACGGGACCCCGTGCGGGAACCGCTTCTCGAACCCCGGCACGAAGCGGTACGCCGAGTCGAGGTCGACGTACGGTTCGGGGCCCTCGGAGGTCTGGACGATGTGGTAGCCCTCGTCGAGCTCGAAGAAGTCGGAGCGGATGACGAGCAGGTCGTTGGTCGTCTTGACCGGGCGGAACCGGGTGCGCGGGACGAGGATCGCCTGGCTGCCCTCGAACACCTCGATGGCCGCACCCATGGCCGACTCCATCTGGATGACCTCGGGCGAGGTGGGGTCGGCGGGGTCGACGTTCTTGCGGTTGACGATGATGGGCAGGCCGAGGACGCCCTCGCGCGCGGTCATCCGCTCGCGCAGCACCTCGAGGTCGATCCACACGTTGTTCGCGTTGAACGTGCCGTGCCGGTTGATGTCACGGAAGTGCCGCTCCTCGCCCTCGGCGACGGTGGCGGTGTCGCGCAGGACGATGCGCCCGTCGCACTTGCGCACGGCGTGGTGACCGCCCTTGCGGTCGCTCTTCGTGCGCTTGCACACCTCGGCGACGAACGGCAGGCCGCGCTCGACCATCCATGCCGCGACGTCGGGGTCGCACGTGGCGCCGAGGTTGTCGGAGTTGGACAGGAACGCGTAGCGGATCCCCTTGGCGAGGAGCGCGTCGAGGACGCCCGAGGTGACGAGCGAGACGTAGACGTCGCCGTGCCCCGGCGGGCACCACTCGAGCTCGGGGTCGGCCGGCCACCGGACCGGTGTGAGGTCGTCGGGGCGCAGCTTCGGCTCGGCGTTCTGGATGAAGTCCAGGGGCAGGCCGTCGACGGGCAGCGAGTCGTACTTCTCCAGGATGCGCAGCGACTCGTCGTGGGTGCGGAAGCTGTTCATGAGCACGAGCGGCAGCGCGACGTCCCACTGCTCACGCAGCGCGAGGACCTGCTTGGCGATGATGTCGAGGAAGGTCAGGCCGTCCTTGACCTCGAGGGCGGACTTGGCGCCCGTCATGCCCATGCCGGTGCCGAGGCCGCCGTTGAGCTTGATGACGGCGGTCTGCGACAGGGCGTTGCGCGCCTCCTCGTCGGTGACCGAGACCTTGCGCAGCTCGGTGACCTCGGCGAGGGGCTCGATGGAGTCCTCGGGGATGGTGCCCTGCGCGCCGCCCTCGAGCTGTTCGTAGTAGTACTCGAAGACCCTGATGGCCTCGGCACCGAGGCCGCGTCGCTCCATCAGCTCGACCGACGCACGCAGCCCCTGGTCACTCATGGGCATCACCTTACGATGGGCCGCATGTGTGGTTCCCGGGAGCAGCCGAAGTCCACGCTCGGGGGTCGGGCGTGAACGCCCCGGACAAGCGTGAGGTGCGTCACGCCGCACGCGAGCGCCGGCGTGACCTCGTCGCCGGTCTCGACGCCGCCGCCACGGACGCGGCCGGTGCGGCCGTCGCCCGGGCGGTCCTCGCGCTCGTCCCCGAGGGTGGGCGGGTGGCGGTGTACGAGTCGTTGCCGGGAGAGCCCCCCACCGGGCCGCTCGTCGAGGCGCTGCTGGACTCCGGTCACGAGGTGCTCGTACCCGTGGTGCTCGGCGACTACGCGCTGGAGTGGCGTCCGGCCGTGCGCGGTGCGCTCGCCGACGCATCGGTCGTGCGCCGGCTGCGCGGTGCGCCCTCGCAGGCCGAGCGGTCGGCCTGGCTGGGCCAGGACGCGCTGGCGACCTGCCGCGTCGTCCTGACCCCGGGCCTGTCGGTCGACCGGCACGGCACCCGCCTCGGCCAGGGCGGCGGCTGCTACGACCGGGCGCTGCGGCACCGGGCGCCCGGCGCCCTGGTCCTCACACTCCTGCACGAGGGCGAGGCGAGCGAGGTCGACCTGCCCCGTGAGGCCCACGACGAGCCCGTCGACGGCTGGGTGACGACGAGCGGACGCGTCGTCCTGCTCACCTGAGGCGCACCACGGCACGACGTGGCACGGCACGGAGGCGTCACGGCTGCGGCGTGCCCGGCGGGACGAGCGTCAGCTCGTCGTCGGTGCCGTCGGCCACCGCCGCGTCGGAGAACGGCCACGGGAAGGACTCGTTCGCGGCCCACGCGTCGATCTGGTCGGCGTAGTGGTCCTGGTAGGCGTGGCCGGACTGGCCGGTCGAGTTGACCCACCTCGAGGCGTCGAGGTTCGACAGGTCGACGACCATCCGCATCGAGGGACCCGTCGTGACGCCGTAGCCGGGTTTGGAGGCGTTCCACGAGTTGGCGTTGACGATGGAGTTGCCGCCGCCGAGCCCGATGCCACCGCGGTCGAAGAGGGCGCGCACGGCCTCGGGCACCGAGGGGTCGCCCATCACCGGGTGCTTGAGGTCGAGCTGGTGCAGCCGTCCCCAGCGCCACGTCGAGGGCACCTTGCCCAGCTCCCTGGCGAGGTCGAGGCGGGCCTCCACGAGCGCGCGCTTGAGGATCTCCCCGGAGCCCTCCGTGACCCCGGGCGTCGTCCGGTCGTCCCACCAGTCGTTCTTCGGGTCCTTGAGCAGCTGCTCGACGACGACCATCCAGCGGCTGCCCCCGTCGGGGGCGATGTCCGGCGGCAGCTCGTCGAAGGTGTACTCGAGCAGGTGCTTCCACACCGCGTTGTAGTACGCGGCGGCCGCGGAGTCGCGGGATTTGTCGTCCGGCTGGCTGCCGTCCCAGTCGCGCAGGAGGCGCTGGGCCTGCCCGGTGAAGTCGTCGACCTGCACCGCGAGGAGCCGCTCGACGAGGGCCGGCGCGTACGTGTTGCGGACGTCGCCCTGCACCCGGGCCATGAGCTCGGGCGACACCTTCGTGGCAGCCGCGAGGAGCGTCCGGATGCGCTGGGCCCGGAAGCCGTAGTCCCACTCGCTCGTCAGGAACGGCCGGGTGCTGGCCGTCACGGCCTGGTTGGCCGTGACGATGAAGCCCTCGGGCGGGTCGTACGTCGCCGGGAGGTCCTCGAAGGGCACGTAGCCCTTCCAGTCCCACTGGCTGTCCCAGCCGGGTGCCGGCCAGTACCCGGGTGGGGCGCCGGGCGTCGCGGACCGGCGCACCGGGATGCGCCCGGGCGACTGGTAGCCGATGTGGCCCTCGGTGTCGGCGTAGACGAGGTTCTGCGACGGCACGGTGAACAGGGCCGCCGCCTGGCGGAACTCGTCCCAGCTGCGGGCCTTGTCGAGGGCGAAGATCGCGTCGCCGGTCGTGCCCGGGGTCAGCGCCGTCCAGGCGAGCGAGACCGCGTAGCGGTTGGTCTGCGCGGCGCCGCGCACGGCGAGCCGGTCCCCGGCCTCCTCGATGGAGGACACGACGTCGGACATGATCGGGCCGTGCACCGTGGCGCGGACGGTGATGGTGACGTCGGCTCCGCCGGCCACCCGGATCGTCTCGTCGCGGGTCCGCACGGGCTCCTGCTTGCCGTCGC
>NZ_JBNDHY010000103.1:0-16454 GCF_056755315.1 Monashia sp. HAY1-2A | reverse complement strand
CACCGTCGCTGCCGGTGACGCCGGCCCGGTCGAGGACGAAGGTCACTCCCGCCCGGTGGAGGGCGCAGTCCATGAGCAGCTGGTCGAAGGCCCGGTTGAGGAAGGTGGCGTAGACGGCGACGACCGGGTGCAGGCCGGAGTAGGCCAGCCCCGAGGCCATCGTCACGGCGTGCTGCTCGGCGATGCCGACGTCGAAGACGCGGTCGGGGTAGGCGGCCGCGAAGCCGTCGAGGCCGACGGGGATGAGCATGGCGGCGGTGATCGCCACGACGTCGGGGCGCTCGGCCCCGACGGCAACCATCTCGTCGTTGAACTCGTCGGTCCAGATGCGGCCCGAGACCTCGAAGGGCAGGCCGGTCTCGGGGTTGATCTTGCCGATGCCGTGCATGTGGTCGGCGACGTCGTCGAGGGCCGGCTGGTACCCGCGACCCTTCTGGGTGATGACGTGGACGAGGACCGGACCGCCGAAGTCGCGCGCCTTGCGCAGCGCGCGCTCCACGGCCTGCTCGTCATGGCCGTCGACGGGCCCGAGGTACTTGAGGCCGAGGTCCTCGAACATCCCCTGCGGCGCGACGATGTCCTTGATGCCCTTCTTGACGCCGTGCAGCGTCTCGAACATCGCGCCACCGACGACGGGTGTGCGCGCCAGGGAGCGCTTGCCCCAGTCGAGGAAGCGCTCGTAGCCGCGCGTCGTCCGCAGCGTCGCCAGGTGGTCGGCCAGCCCCCCGATGGTGGGCGCGTAGGAGCGCTCGTTGTCGTTGACGACGATGACGAGCGGCAGGTCCTTGTCGACGGCGATGTTGTTGATCGCCTCCCAGGCCATGCCGCCGGTCAGGGCGCCGTCACCGATGACGGCCACGGCGTGCCGACCCTTCTCACCGCGCAGGCGGCGCCCCTTGGCGATGCCGTCGGCCCACGACAGCGCCGTGGAGGCGTGGGAGTTCTCGACGACGTCGTGCTCGGACTCGGCGCGGCTGGGGTAGCCCGAGAGGCCGCCCTGCTTCTTGAGCTTGCTGAAGTCGCGCCGCCCGGTGAGCAGCTTGTGCACGTACGACTGGTGACCCGTGTCGAAGACGACGGCGTCCCGCGGCGAGTCGAAGACGCGGTGCAGGGCGATGGTCAGCTCGACGACGCCGAGGTTCGGACCGAGGTGTCCACCAGTCTTGGAGACCTCGGTCACGAGGAAGGTACGGATCTCCTCGGCCAGCGCCGGCAGCCGCTCGGCCGGCAGCGCCCTGAGGTCCGCCGGGCTCGTGATTGTCTCCAGCAGGGCCACGCTGGGTCGTCCTCTCGAAGTCGGTGCCGCGTCGTCGGGTTCTCGACACGTCGGGCATGCGCGTCGATCGAGTCTAGGTGCAACGACCGAGCACGCGAAAACGTGCAGGCGGGCCGGCACGCGACCCTCACATCATCCTCACGCAGCGGTCACCGTCAGAGCCGGGGTGCGAAGACCTTGCCCTGCAGCGCCTCGTGGAGCAGGCGGGCTGACCGGGTGGCTGCGACCAGCCGGATGCCCTCGGCCTCGATCTCGGACAGGATCTCCGCGAGGGCCTCGGCGGGCACGTGTGGTCCGAGAGCGACGCGGGCCTCGCGCCACGCGTCGCGCGTCGCGCTCACCTGCCCCTCGAGGTGTCGGCACGTGATCCACGCGAGCGCGACCGGGTGGCGGCGCCAGCCACCGTAGGAGCGGTAGTCCGGTGGGCACTGGTCGAGCAGCCACAGCACGGCCCGCTCCTGCCAGCCGGGGGCCTGGGCCGGCGGCACGCCCGGGGGCCAGCCGGGCGGGGTGTGGGCGGACATGTCCCCAGTCTGCCTCGCCTACGCTCGGGGCATGACGACACTGTGGGCGGTCTCGTGGGTCACCGCGTTCCTCGACGTGCCACCGGCGGTGCACGACGCGGTCGTCCGGTTCTGGTCGGCGGTCTCGGCGTCCGCGGTGTCGACGGCGCGCGGGGTCGAGGGCGAGTTCGTCAGCCTGCTGCCCGAGGACGGCGACCCGTACCTCGCCGTGCAGCGGACCGGCACCGGCGGGGCCAGCGCCACCGGCCCGTCGCTGCACGTGGACCTGCACGTGGACTCCCCCTCGGTGGCCGCCCGCCGTGCGGTCGATGTCGGGGCCACGCTCCTGCACCGGTCGCCCCACGGCTACGTCGTGCTCGCCTCCCCCGGCGGCTTCGTCCACTGCCTCGTGCCGGACGGCGAGCACGTGCGTCCCACGGCGGTCCGGTGGCCGCGCGGGCACGAGAGCATCGTCGACCAGGTGTGCCTCGACATCCCGCCCGACGCGCACGAGGCCGAGTGCCGGTACTGGTCGGAGCTGACCGGCTGGCGGCTCCGTCGGTCCGCCGGCCGGCCGGAGTTCCACCACCTCGAGCGCCCGGCTGGGATGCCGATCCGGTTCCTGCTCCAGCGTCTCGACACCGTCGCCGACGACCGGACGCACGGCAGGGCGGGCGTGGCGGACGGCCATGCCGTGACCGCGCACCTGGACCTGGCCTGCGACGACCGTACGGCCGAGGTCGCGCGCCACGTGTCGCTCGGCGCGGAGGTCCTCGGTGACCCCGGCGGCGGGTGGACCGTGCTGCGCGACCCCGGTGGCTCGCGCTACTGCGTCACCGACCGCGACCCGCACGGCGCCTGAGCGCTATCCGCCCGGGCGTCGGTCTCCCCGGGTGCGGCCGACGGCGGCACGTGCTCTCAGGCCCAGTTCGCCTCGGCGGGCGGCGTCGGCAGGGCGACGCCGTGGGGGTGGATGACGTAGGCCAGGCCACCGTTCGTGCCGAGCCAGGCCCGCTCGAACTGGTCGCGCCGGTACACGGTGCGCACCTCGTCGTTGCGCGCGACGCGGTGGGAGTTCGGGTCGTTCGACACGACGTCGCCGCCCTCGGTGAACCCGACCACGGTGAGGAGGTGACCGCTCGTCTCGTAGCCGGCACCATCGAGCTCGCCCTCGCGGAAGGTCACCGAGACGACGAGCGGCACGCCCGCCGCGACGAACGCCTCGGCCTCGCTGAGGTCCCGCAGCCGCGTCACGTAGGCCCGAAGGCCGCGGGTCCCCGCGTACGCCGTGTTGAAGGCCCAGTTTCCGGCTCCGCCGTACGAGCGGTCGAAGACCCGGCGCACCCCGTGGACGACGACGGGATCGACGTCATGGCCCACCCAGGCGGCCTCCTCGGCGCTGGGCCCCGACCCCCAGTGCTCGAGGAGCATGGTCGTCGACGTGGGCGAGCACCAGGACTGGCCGCCCTCGTCCCAGTGCGGGAACGTGTCGAGGTGCAGCCGCTGGGAGTACGGGGGCACCGGGACCTCCTGGCCACGGGCGGCGCCGGGGCGGCTCGTCGGAGCGTCCGCCGCGATGGCGAAGCGCGAGGCCACGGCCCCGGCCAGCGACACCGTGACGCCCCCGACAGGCGTCCCCGACGGGACGCCGACCCGAGCCGCCTCGACGCCCTCGAGGGCGTCGGCGGCCTCGTCGGCCTCGAGGGCCTCGGCGGTGGCGAGGGCCGTGAGCCGCAGCTGCCACCGCTCGAAGGCGCGCCCCGGCGCCGAGCGCCACGTGTCGGCGGCGACGGCGCCCGCGTCGAGCTGCTGGCCGCGCACCGTCGTGCGTGTCATCGGTGCCTGCCCGTCCGGGTCGTCCTCGGCCCACCGGGCGAAGGTGACCCACGGCGTCCAACCGGCGGCGTCACCGACGCGGCCCTCGACGTGCAGCCACGTGCCTGCGGGCGTCCGCGCGTTCCACGACGGAATGAGCTCCCTTGCGGCGAAAGGGAGCTCGACGACGGGCGACTCCCAGACGCTGGCGGCATAGGTGACGACGGCGGCATCGGCGACGTGCACGTCGCGGTAGGCGACGTGCGGAGCACGGGCCCACCGGAACCCGGACTCCCACAGGGTCAGGGACGCGTGTCGGTCGCTCACCCGTCGAGCATGCCACCACCGGAACGCCGGTGACGCGTCGGGGCCCGGCCACCGAGAGACGGTGGCCGGGCCCGGACGGGCGGCGCCTCGCGACGCCTCCCCCTGCTCAGCTCGCGACGAGCGAGCGCAGCACGTACTGGAGGATGCCGCCGTTGCGGTAGTAGTCGGCCTCACCGGGGGTGTCGATGCGCACGACCGCGTCGAACTCGACGGCCTCGCCGCCGTCCTTGGTGGCGGTGACCTTCACCGTCCGCGGCGTGCGGCCCTCGTTCAGCTCGGTGATGCCCGAGATCGCGAAGGTCTCGGTCCCGTCGAGGCCGAGCGAGTCGGCGTTCTCCCCCGCCGGGAACTGGAGTGGGATGACACCCATGCCGATGAGGTTGGAGCGGTGGATCCGCTCGTAGCTCTCGGCGACCACGGCGCGCACGCCGAGGAGCCGGGTGCCCTTGGCCGCCCAGTCGCGCGAGGAGCCGGAGCCGTACTCCTTGCCGGCGAGGATGACGAGGGGCGTGCCCGCGGCGGCGTAGCTCTGCGCGGCGTCGTAGATCGTCGTCTGCTCGCCGCCGGCGGTGAAGTCGCGGGTGAAGCCGCCCTCGACGCCGTCGAGAAGCAGGTTCTTGAGGCGGATGTTGGCGAACGTGCCGCGGATCATGACCTCGTGGTTGCCACGGCGGGAACCGTAGGAGTTGAAGTCCTTGCGCTCGATGCCGTGCTCGGCCAGGTACCGGCCGGCGGGGCTGTCGGTCTTGATCGCACCGGCCGGGCTGATGTGGTCGGTCGTCACCGAGTCACCGAGCTTGGCCAGCACGCGGGCGCCCTCGATGTCGGTCACGGGGGTGGTCTCCATCGACATGCCCTCGAAGTACGGGGGCTTGCGCACGTAGGTCGACTCATCGTCCCAGGCGAACGTGTCACCCTCGGGCGTCGGCAGCGAGCGCCAGCGCTCGTCACCGGCGAAGACGTCGGCGTAGTCGTCGGTGAACATCTGCTGGCTGATGCTCTCGCCGATGGTGCGCTCGACGTCGGCCGGGGCGGGCCAGATGTCCTCGAGGAAGACGTCGTTGCCGTCGGTGTCCTTGCCCAGCGGCTCCGACGAGAAGTCGAAGTCCATCGTGCCGGCGAGGGCGTAGGCGATGACGAGCGGCGGGCTCGCGAGGTAGTTCATCTTGACGTCGGGGTTGATGCGACCCTCGAAGTTGCGGTTGCCCGACAGGACCGAGGTGACGGCGAGGTCGGCGTCGTTGATGGCCGCAGAGATCTCGTCGTTGAGCGGGCCCGAGTTGCCGATGCACGTCGTGCAGCCGTAGCCGACGAGGTGGAAGCCGAGCTTCTCGAGGTAGGGCCACATGCCGGCCTTGTCGTAGTAGCCCGTGACGACCTTCGAGCCGGGCGCCATCGACGTCTTGACCCACGGGGCGACCGTGAGGCCCTTCTCGACGGCGTTCTTGGCGAGCATCGCCGCGGCCATCATGACGGAGGGGTTGGACGTGTTGGTGCAGCTCGTGATCGAGGCGATCGAGACGATGCCGTGGTCGATCTCGAACTCGCGCCCCTCGGCGTCCTTGATCGCGACCTTCTTCGAGGGGCGGCCGTCGGCGTTGCCGTCGTGCGGCTTGTCGCCGCCGTTGTCCTCGCCGGGGTCGCTCGCCGGGAACGACTGGGCCGAGCCGGGGTCACCCTCGTCGTGCGCGACGTAGGTGGGCAGCACCTTCCGGAAGGCGTCCTTGGCGTCGACCAGGGCGATGCGGTCCTGCGGGCGCTTCGGGCCGGCGATCGACGGGACGACCGTCGACAGGTCGAGCTCGATGTACTCGCTGTAGCGGGCCTCGGGCTGGTCGGGACCGGCCGTCAGCCACATGCCCTGTTCCTTGGCGTACGCCTCGACGAGAGCGACGCTCTCCTCCGAGCGGCCGGTGAGGCGGAGGTACTCGAGCGTGACGTCGTCGATCGGGAAGATCGCGCACGTCGAGCCGAACTCGGGGCTCATGTTGCCGATGGTGGCGCGGTTGGCGAGCGGCACCTGCGAGACGCCCTCGCCGTAGAACTCGACGAACTTGCCCACGACGCCGTGGTCACGCAGCATCTCGGTGATCGTGAGCACGACGTCGGTGGCCGTGGCCGCGGTGGGGATGGTGCCGGAGAGCTTGAAGCCGACGACCCGCGGGATGAGCATCGAGACGGGCTGGCCGAGCATGGCGGCCTCGGCCTCGATGCCACCGACGCCCCAGCCGAGGACGCCGAGGCCGTTGACCATCGTCGTGTGCGAGTCGGTGCCGACGCACGTGTCGGGGTAGGCGAAGCGCTCACCGTCCATCTCGCGGACCATGACGGTGCGCGCGAGGTGCTCGATGTTGACCTGGTGGACGATGCCCGTGCCCGGCGGGACGACCTTGAAGTCGTCGAACGCGGTCTGGCCCCAGCGCAGGAACTGGTAGCGCTCGCGGTTGCGCTGGTACTCGATCTCGACGTTGCGCTCGAAGGCGTCGGCGCGGCCGAAGACGTCGATGATGACCGAGTGGTCGATGACGAGCTCGGCCGGTGCGAGGGGGTTGATCTTCGTCGGGTCGCCGCCGAGGTCGGCCATCGCCTCGCGCATCGTGGCGAGGTCGACGATGCACGGCACGCCCGTGAAGTCCTGCATGATCACGCGGGCCGGCGTGAACTGGATCTCGGTGTCCGGGTCGGCGTTCTCGTCCCACGAGCCGACGGCGCGGATGTGGTCGGCGGTGATGTTCGCGCCGTCCTCGGTCCGCAGCAGGTTCTCGAGGAGCACCTTGAGGCTGTACGGGAGGGTCTCGTGGCCCTGCACCCCGGCGAGCCGGTAGATCTCGTAGGACCGCTCACCGACCTCGAGGGTCCCCTTGGCCTTGAAGCTGTCAACACTGCCCACAGCGGGCTCCTTCCAGCGTCTTCGCTCGATTTATCTTGACGTCAAGATATATCTAACCACACGGTCGCGCGGGTGTCAGTCCACGCCATCGACCCATCTTGGTCGCCGGGACGGGCCGTGTCTCCCCGTACCCCGGCGACCGTGTGGACGCCGCGCGGTCCAGCGGGCGGACGCCGCGCCGTTCAGGGCGCGGACGCCGCGCCGTTCAGGGCGCGGACGCCGCGCCGTTCAGGGCGCGGACGCCGCGGCGGGCACGCGATCCAGCACGGCGATGCACTCGACGTGATGGGTCATCGGGAACGCGTCCCAGCCCTCGAGCACGGTCAGCGAGTAGCCGTGGGCGGACGCCTCGCGCACGTCGCGGGCGAGCGCCGCGGGGTCGCACGCGACGTAGACGACGCGCCGGGGGCCCAGCTGGGCCAGCAGCACCATGACGTCCTTGCCGGCCCCGGTGCGGGGCGGGTCGAGCACGGCGAGGTCGGCCGTGACCTCCTGGCGCACGAGCGAGCGCAGCTCGCGGTCGACGCGGCCGGCGCGCCACTCGACGTTGGGCAGGTGCTCGGTGTTGCGCTCGCCGTTGCCGACCGCGACCCGGTCACCCTCCACGCCGAGGACGAAGCCGCCCGGCTCGACGAGCTCACCGAGGCGCATGGTGAACAGGCCTGAGCCGGCGTACAGGTCGAGGACGCGGTCACCGGGCCGGGCGCCGAGCAGGTCGACGACCCGGGACAGGAAGGTCGAGGCGGCACCGGGGTGCACCTGCCAGAAGCCGCGGGCGGCGACGACGTACTCGCCCTCCCAGCCGCCCTGCCGGACGAGCTCGCCGACGAGGCCCCCGCTCGGACCGCCGGCGGCGTCGGACCAGTCCGTGCCCTTCTCCTGCGCATCCTCCGGCACCGGCACGAGGACCGGTTCGGCGGGGTGCGCCGCGTCGACCACGTCGACGGACGTGCAGCCCTCCCACTCCGTGTCGAGGACGCCCGAGGCGATGACGTCCTCGGTGCAGATGAGGCAGTCGTCGATGCGCACGACCTCCTGCGACCGGTGCCGCCGCAGCCCCGCCCGGCCGTCGGCGTCGACCGCGAACTCCGCCCGGGTGCGCCAGCGCAGACCCTCGGCGTCGCCCGGCACCGGTCGCACCACGACGTCGACGTCGGGCATCCGGGCGACGCGGGCGAACTGCTCGCGGACGACGTCGGCCTTGAGGCGGCGCTGCGCGTCGAGCGCCGCGTGCTGGAAGTCGCAGCCGCCGCAGCGACCCGGGCCCGAGAAGGGGCACGGCGGCTCGACGCGGTCGGCCGACGCCTCGAGCACCTCGACGGCGTCGGCGCGCACGAACCGGTCGCCCTCACGACCCTCGGTGACGACGGCCACGACGCGCTCCCCGGGCAGCGTGTGCCGGACGAACACCACGCGTCCCTCGTGGCGGGCCACGCAGTGCCCGCCGTGCGCCACCGGGCCCACCTCGAGCGTCCAACGGCTGCCGGCGAGGCTCTCGCCACCGGCCGAGCGCTCGCGCGGCCGGCGAGCCGTCACAGCGCCCCGCCGCGCACCGAGCCTCCGACGGGCGGCTCGTCGATCCAGTCGCGCTCGGCACCCTGCGAGGACTGCAGCTGCCACGGCACGCTGACGACCATGACCCCGGGCGTGAACAGGAGGCGGCCCTTGAGCCGCAGCGCACTCTGGTTGTGCAGCACCTGCTCCCACCACTTGCCGAGGACGTACTCCGGCAGGTAGACCGTGACGATGTCGCGCGGGTTGCCGCTGCGGATCGAGCGCACGTAGTCCAGGATCGGCCTGGTGATCTGCCGGTAGGGCGAGGCGAGGACCTTGAGCGGCACGGGGATGTCGTGCTTCTCCCACTCCGCGAGCAGGGCCTGCGTCTCGTCGTGGTCGACATCGACGGTGACGGCCTCGAGGTAGGTGGGTCGGCTGGCCCGGGCGTAGGCGAGCGCCCGCAACGTCGGCTTGTGCACCTTGGAGATGCAGACAATGGCGTGCACGTGGCTCGGCAGCATGGGCCGCTCGATGCTCCAGTCGATCTGCAGCTCGTCGCGCACGCGCGAGTAGTGCCGCCGGATACCGAGCATGAGGAGGAAGAGGATCGCCATCGCGATGATGGCGTAGCGGGCGCCCGCCTGGAACTTCGTGATGAGCACGACGACGAGGACGGTCGCCGACATGGCGGCGCCGACGGCGTTGATGACGCGCGAGCGCACCATCCGGGCCCGCGTCTTCGCGTCGCGCTCGAGGCGCAGGTGGCGCGTCCAGTGCCGCACCATGCCGACCTGGCTCGTCGTGAACGACACGAAGACGCCGACGATGTAGAGCTGGATGAGCGCCGTGACCTCGGCCTTGAAGATGATGACGAGGACGATCGCCGCCGCCGAGAGCATGACGATTCCGTTGGAGAACGCGAGCCGGTCACCGCGGGTGTGCATCTGCCGCGGCAGGTAGCCGTCGCGGGCCAGGATCGAGGCGAGCACCGGGAAGCCGTTGAAGGCGGTGTTGGCGGCGAGGACGAGGATCAGGCCGGTGACGATCGAGACGAACACGACGCCGAGCGGGAAGCTCGCGAAGACCGAGTTCGCGAGCTGGCCGATCACGGTGTGCTGCACGTAGTCCCCACCGACCGGTGCCCCGTTGCGCAGCAGCTGCGTGGCCGGGTCGTCGGCCACCTTGACGCCGGTCCACATGCTCAGCGCGATGATCGAGCCGAGCATGGTGATCGACAGGCCGCCCATGAGCAGCAGCGTCGAGGCGGCGTTGCGGCTCTTGGGCTTGCGGAAGGCGGGGACGCCGTTGCTGATCGCCTCGACGCCCGTGAGCGCGGCGCAGCCCGAGGAGAACGCGCGCAGGAGCAGGAAGGCCGCGGCGAGGCCGGTCAGCTCCTTGCCCCCTTCCGGCACCAGGGTCAGGCCGGCGCTCTCGGCTGGCTGAAGCGTGCCCGTGACCTTCTGCAGGACGCCGTAGAGACCCATGCCGAGGATCGCGATCATGAAGGCGTACACCGGGATCGCGAAGGCCTTGCCCGACTCGCGCACGCCGCGCAGGTTCATCGCGGTGAGGAACACGATGAGCCCGACGGCGACGACGACCTCGTGGCCCCGCACGAAGCCGAGGACGGTGGCGGCGTTCTGCACGCCCGAGGAGATCGACACGGCGACGGTCAGGACGTAGTCGACGAGCAGCGCGCTCGCCACGGTCAGCCCGGCCTTGGGCCCGAGGTTGACCGTGGCCACCTCGTAGTCGCCGCCCCCCGAGGGGTAGGCGTGCACGTTCTGCCGGTAGGAGGCGACGACGACGACCATGACGAGGACGACGCCGACCGTCACCTGCCAGCTGTGCGTCGTGACGAAGGCGCCACCGGCGAGGCCCAGCATGAGGAGGATCTCGTCGGGCGCGTAGGCGACCGAGGACAACGCGTCGCTGGCGAAGATCGGCAGCGCGAGCCGCTTGGGCAGCAGGGTCTCGCCGAGCTTGTCGCTGCGCATCGCGCGACCGACGAGGAGGCGCTTGAACAGCGATCCGGTTCCGGGCACGACGACAGAGTATGCCGTCGACCCGGCCCCTCCGCGGCACGGCAGCGCCGGTCGTCCACCCTCCGAAACGGCGCCGCCGGACCCGCCCGGACCTGCACGGTGCGTGGCGAGCCCACGGTGTAGCGTCGCGTCCGTGCACTTCGTCATCATGGGCTGCGGCCGCGTCGGCTCGACCCTGGCCCGCACCCTGGGCCGGGGTGGTCACGACGTCGCGATCATCGACGTCGACGCCTCGGCCTTCCGCCGGCTCGGCACGTCCTTCGAGGGCCAGACGGTGACCGGCGTCGGCTTCGACCGGGACACCCTCGTCGCCGCCGGCATCCGCGACGCCTACGCCTTCGCGGCGGTCAGCAGCGGTGACAACTCGAACATCCTGGCCGCCCGGGTCGCCCGCGAGACGTTCGGCGTCGAGCACGTGGCCGCTCGTATCTACGACCCGCAGCGTGCCGCCGTCTACCAGCGCCTCGGCATCCCGACCGTGGCGACGGTGCGCTGGACCGCCGACCAGATGATGCAGCGCCTCCTGCCCCAGGGCGCGGTGCCCGAGCTGACCGACCCGAGCGGCAAGATCGTCATCGCGGAGGTGCCGATGGCCGAGAGCTGGATCGGGCGGCGGTTCGTCGACGTCGAGGAGCAGACCGGGGCGCGGGTCGCCTACGTGACGCGCCTCGGCGAGGGCACCCTGCCGCGTCCGGACATGGTCGTCCAGCAGGGTGACCTCGTGCACCTCACCGTCCCCCGCGACGACCTCGCCCGCGTCGAGCGCGTCTGCGACCAGGCCCCGGCAGCCGGCTGAGCACGGCACAGGAGAACCCATGCGCGTCGTCATCGCCGGAGCCGGAAGCGTCGGCCGGTCCATCGCCCGAGAGCTGCTCGGCAACGGGCACCAGGTGCTGCTCATCGACAAGGACGCCGACGACGTCCAGGCCTCCCGGGTGCCCGAGGCGTCGTGGCTGCTCGCCGACGCGTGCGAGCTCGCGGCGCTCGAGGAGGCCCGGCTCGAGGAGTCGGACGTCTGCGTCGCCGCCACCGGCGACGACAAGGCGAACCTCGTCCTGTCGCTGCTCGCCAAGACCGAGTTCGGGGTGCCGCGCACCGTCGCCCGCGTCAACAACCCGAAGAACGAGTGGATGTTCGACGAGTCCTGGGGCGTCGACGTCGCCGTCTCGACACCGCGCCTCATGACGGCGCTCATCGAGGAGGCCGTGAGCATCGGCGACCTCGTGCGCATCTTCGAGTTCCAGCAGGGCCGCGCCTCGATGGTCGAGATCACGCTGCCCGAGGCCAGCCCGTTCGCCGGCCAGCGGGTGGGCGACGTCGACTGGCCGAGCGAGACCGTCCTCGTGGCCATCATCCGTGAGGAGCGCCCGCTCGCCCCGACGCCCGACGACGCGATGGAGGTCGGCGACGAGCTGCTCTTCATCACGACGACGGAGCAGGAGGTCCAGCTCCAGAAGCTCGTGGCCCCCGGCGCCCGCGTCCGTACGGGCGACGACGACGAGGTCTGAGCCGCAGTCGAACCCGGGCGCGGCTCAGGCGGTGCGGCCCGGGTCGATCGGCGTCCGCCCGCGCACCAGGACGGCGCCCATCGCCGTGACGGCCAGCAGGTACGCGGGCCAGCCCAGCACGACCTTGGCGACGCCGAGCGCCGCCACCTGCTCGGCGAGGTAGAGCGGCACCATGATCGACAGCCGTACGACGTTGAGGGCGATCAGCACCCACGCCAGGCGCATCGCGACGGTGACGATCCCGCGGTGCCGCCGCCACCACGTGGGGTTCTCGGCGAACGCCTCCGGCTCGGCGACGCCGACGACGAAGCCGAAGAGCGGCCATCGCGCCAGGTTGGTCACGAGGAGCAGGAGCAGCAACCCGGCGTTCTGGAGCATGCCGGGCAGGAAGGCGTCCTCGGCGCGGCCCGACCGGAGGGCGAAGAACGCCGAGATGCCGACGCCGACGGCGGCGTAGACGACGAACCGGGGGTCCTGACGCTGGACGAGCCGCACGACGAGCGGCACGGCGACGCACGCCGCCGCGACGAGCAGCGACGTGCGCAGGTCCTGGGTCCGCGCCCACACGAGGGCGAAGGCGAGCGTCGGCACGGCCGACTCGACGGCGCCGCGCCACCCACCGATCGCCTCGGACAGCTTGTCGCGCAGCAGCTCCTCGACGGTGTCGTACCGACGCAGGTCGGCCTCTCCTCGTTCGAGACCGTGCTCCGGCGCGGTGGCGTCGCGCGCCGCGATGCCGTCGGTGTCGCGGTCAGCCATGCTGGCTCCCGGGCTTGCCGATGATCTCGTAGGCGGGGTTGAACAGGGTCAGCACCGAGCGCTGCTGCGTGATGCGGCCGGTGGCCTGGATCTTGATCCCGGGGACGATGCCGGCGATGCGCCGCCGTCCGAGCCACACGAGGTGCAGGGACGCGGTGCCGTCCCACAGCTCGGCGTCCAGGGCGGGGGTCTCGTCCCGGGGCCGCAGCGTCACCGAGCGGATCTCGCCGCGCACGGTGGCACGGCTGCGCAGCGTGGCGTCGACGATGTGGATGACGCCCACGTCGGTCGACTCCTGGCGCAGCTCGGCCGCCTCGAGCTCGTGCGACGGGCGAACGAGGTCGGCGAGACGGCGCAACGTGCCACCGCGGACGGACACCTCAGCGGACCTCGGTGATCTCGGGTCCGCGCTCGAACGGACGCAGGTCCTCGGCCCGGGGCGGCGTCGGCTCCTGCGATCCGGACGCGTCGTCGCCGCCCGGCTGGGCGTCGGGCAGGCGCAGCGGGAGAAGCTCGCGCGGCGGCATCGCGTCGGGACCCCGGTCGACGACGGCCGTGCGGATGACCTCGTGGATCGGCCCGGCCGCGGCCGGCTCGATGGCCGCCCGTCCGGACACCACGGCGCGCAGGAACCAGCGAGGGCCGTCGACACCGACGAACCGGGCCGGCATGAAGACGGTGCGACCGTCGGGGCCGTTCTGCGGCATCCGGGTCAGCAGCTCCTCGCCGAACTCCCCGGTCTGGACCTCGGCCGTGCCGCCGGCGTCCGTGATGCTCTTGGCGATCTCGTTGCGGATCTCGACCCAGACCCCCTCGGTGCGGGGAGCGGCGAAGGCCTGCAGCTGGACGGCCGACTCGCCGACGACCGCGGTCACGCCGACGATCTGCTGCTCCTGCTCGTTCAGCTCGAGACGCAGCTCCATGCCCTGCTGGCCACGCAGCCAGATCGAGCCGAGGTTGAGGTAGTCGGTGTCGTCCGCGACCGAGCCGCGGTCGAGCGGGCCCTCGGGGGCAGGCGCAGCGGCAGGGGCGTCCTCGTCGAGGCCCTCGGTGCTCCCGGGACCGCCGTCGCCCCCGAGGTCGTCGACGAAGGCCTCGTCGTCGTTCCTGCCCGACTTGCCGCGGCTGAAGAGTCCCACGTCATTCCGTCCTTAGAAGTCCTGCTGACCGGCCTGGGCGGTGGCCCGCCGGTGGGTTGGCCGAAGGGCCCGAGTGGGCGCCCGGCGAACCGTACCCGATCACCGGAGCGCCGTGGCGGCGTCCCGCCCGGTCGGCGGGGCGCCGGGTGCGTCGCCCGACCGACCCGGTACGGCGTCGCCGGGACCGAAGCCTCCGGTCGACCCGTGTCCAGTGTCACCCCGGACGGTCTCGTCGAGCGAGTCCACGGCGACGAACACCGGCCGGGCGACGCGCTGGACGACGAGCTGGGCGATGCGGTCGCCGCGGCGGACCGTGAACGCCTCCCGGGGGTCGAGGTTGACGAGGTTGACGAGGATCTCGCCGCGATACCCCTCGTCGACGGTGCCCGGCGCGTTGACGATCGAGATGCCGTGCCTGGCCGCGAGGCCGGACCTGGGGTGGACGAAGCCGGCATGGCCGGGCGGCAGCGCCAGAGCCACACCCGTCGGCACGAGGACGCGCTCGCCCGGCTCGATGGTCACCTCGACCCGGGAGCGCAGGTCCGCCCCGGCATCGCCCGGGTGGGCGTACGACGGCATCGGGAGCTCCGGGTCGAGCCGCAGGACCGCGACGGTCCCGCCGCGCCCCCCGTCGGTGTGAGCGCCGGCACGGAGATCGGCGTGAGAGGTGCCGGTGGCGTCCGGGACAGCACAAGGGTCGGTCACGTGGACCGACCCTACTTGCTCCTGCCTCGACCGCACGGCTCCGCTCAGGCGGCGCAGTCCGTGCAGATCATCATGCCGTTGCTCTCTTTGGCGAGCTGGCTGCGGTGGTGGACCAGGAAGCACTGTCCACAGGTGAACTCGTCGGCCTGCTTGGGCAGGACCCGGACCGACAGCTCCTCGCCGGACAGGTCGGCACCGGGCAGCTCGAAGCCCTCCGCCTGCTCGGTCTCGTCCACGTCCACGCTCGACGAGGTCTTGTCGACCCGCCGCGACTTCAGCTCCTCGAGCGAGTCCTCGCTGAGGTCGTCGTCGGTCTTGCGTGGCGCGTCGTAATCGGTTGCCATCTGGTTTCTCGCTTCTCCTCGTGCGCCTGCGTCTGTGTGGCGGAGAACGCCCGGTGGGCCACGCTTGTTCCCGCCCGGAGGCCCGGTCTCGCCCGCCCGGAACTTCTCTCTGCGTGCGCGGATTGTGCCTGAACATCCTCGCGATGTCACGTCGGCCCATTCACCCGCTGAGACGCAGGCCGCGCCACCGCCCGTCAAGACCGTTTCCGGACCAACCGCTCACCCCCGCTTTGCCCTTCCGCGACCCGGTCCGGTGCACAGTGGTGCTGCCCAGCCGCGGTAGGGTCTGCCGACCCGACCGAATCCTTCCACCGGCCCGGAGGTGCACCATGACCCAGTTCGTCGACGAGATCCGCCAGCGCGTGAGCGCCACCCTCGACGAGCTCGCCGAGGCGCAGGCCGCCGGCGACGAGTACCGCGTCCGCGTGCACACCGGCGAGCTCGAGTCCTTCGCCCGCCTCGCCCAGGACAACGACATCCACGTCCCTGAGCTCGTGCCGTTCGCGGCCGCCTGACCCCCGACGCCGGCCCCGGGGTTCAGCAGCACCCGCGGGCGACCGGCTCCCCGAGGACGCGCGTCTACCCCAGAGGTGCGCGTCCGCCGCACGAGTGGGCGCTGCTCGACGCACCCATCGTGGATGCCTGCACTCCTGGCCAGAAGGCGTGGGGCGCCTGACGCCCCCGCCCTCCCGGCCGGCCGGCTCGGCGCCGGCTCAGGACGTGAAGAGGACCCGGACCGGCTCGACGAGGGCGGGTCCGGCCGCGACGGTCAGCTCCTTGCCGGGGTCGCCCTGGGCGCCGACGACGACGCCCCCCGCCTCCTCGACGACGAGCCACCCGGCCGCGAGGTCCCAGGCGTTGAGGCCGGACTCGGCATAGGCGTCGACGGACCCGTCGGCGACGCGGACGAGGTCGAGGGCGGCGCTGCCGATGCGGCGGATGTCGCGGACCTGCGGCAGGACGTGCCGCAGCACCTCCGCCTGCATCGCACGCTTGTCGGGGTCGTAGCCGAAACCGGTGGCGAGCAGGGTGCGCCCGAGCCGGTCCTCCGTGGACACCTGGAGCCGCGTCCCGGGGTCGTCCGGCGTCGCGCCCTCGGGCCGGGTCCACGCCCCACCGCCGCGCCGGGCGTGGTGGACGAGGCGCAGGCACGGGTCGGCGACCGCGCCCACCACCGGCGTCCACGCCCCGTGGACCGCGGGGTCGCCGACGACGACGGCGACGGACACGGCGTAGGCGGGGACCCGGTAGAGGTAGTTGACGGTCCCGTCGATGGGGTCGACGACCCAGGTCAGGCCGGACGTCCCGGCGACATCCGCACCCTCCTCGCCGAGGATGCCGTCGTCCGGACGCGCCTGCTGGATGAGCCGGTGGAGCAGCTCCTCGGAGCGCCGGTCCATGACGGTGACGACGTCGGTGTCCGTGGACTTCGTCGCCGCGACGCCGACGCCGTCCGGGCGTTCGTCGCGGATGAACCGCGACGCCTCGGTGGCGATGGCGACGACGGTGCGTTCCAGCTGGGCCAGGTCGAGGCCCTCGGGCAGCCCCGGGTCGGCTCCGGCGCTGGGTCGGGCGCTGGGTCGGGCGCTGGGTCGGGCGCTGGGTCGGGCGCTGGGCCGGGGGTGGGGTCTGTCTCTTATACACCG
>NZ_JBNDHY010000102.1:0-16697 GCF_056755315.1 Monashia sp. HAY1-2A | reverse complement strand
GACCCGCCGGATCCGTGAGAACAGCTCGGGCCGGGTGCTGAGCGGCGTCAGGACGCTCGGGCCGAGCCGCTCGAGCATGAGGCGGCCGAAGGTCGCCATCCGGCCGCCCGCGGCCAGCGTCAGGCCGCCGGCGCTCGTGGCCACGAAGGCCGCCCCGACGACGCGTTCGCTGACGAGCGCCGGGTCCTGCTCGGCGAGGGCCATCATCGTCATGCCGCCCATCGAGTGGCCGACGAGGACGAGGTCACCGGTCGGGGCCTGCTCGGCGATGACCTGGTGCAGGTCGGCCCCGATGCGGTCGATGGTGTAGCTGTCCTTCTCGCCGCCGGCCGAGCGCCCGTGGCCGCGCTGGTCCCAGCTGACGACCCGGAAGCCGGCCGCCCGGAGGGCGCGCCGCTGGTAGACCCAGCAGCGCAGGCTGAGGCAGTAGCCGTGCGTCAGCACGACGGTCGGCAGCTCGTCGGCGCGTCCGTGGCGCGTCGTGCCGCGAGCGGCCGCGGCGGCGACCTCCGGGTCCGGCACGTCGACCTCGACGTGCAGCGCGACACCGTCGCTCGTCAGGACGATGTGCTCCTCGTCGGGGGTGATGTCGAGCAGCTCGGGCGTCTCGAGGGCGGCCATCGCGGCACGGTGCTTGCCCGCCCGGTCGGCGGCGATCCCCGCGGCGACGCCGGCCGCGACGCCCGCGGCCACGCCGAGGCCGGCGGCGGCGATCCCGAGCACCGGGTTTCGCCTCTGACCTTCGGTCATGCGTCGCCCTTCGTCGCTGCGGCGCCGGGCGCGCCGTCGGCGGGGGACGTACCCGCGTCATGGCGTCCGCCCACATGGATCCGGGGCACACGTGGACCGAGCCGGGTGACGATCTCGTAGCTGATGGTGTCCGTCGCGTCGGCCCAGTCCTGGGCGGTCGGCTCGTCCGGCCCGCCGCCGAACAGCGTCACGACGTCACCGGCCTGCGCCCGGGCGTCGGGACCGAGGTCGAGGACGAACTGGTCCATGCAGACGCGTCCGGCGATCGTCGTGCGCAGGTCACCGGCCTGCACCGGACCGACGTTCGTCGCGTTGCGCGGGATGCCGTCGGCGTACCCGGCGGGCACCAGGCCGACGACGGTGTCGACCGTGGGGGTGTACGCGTGCCCGTAGCTGATGCCCTGGCCCGCGGGCAACCGCTTGACCAGGGCGAGCCGGGCCCGGACCGTCATGACCGGGCGCAGGCCGAAGTCGTCGTCGACCTGCGGCACCGGCGTCAGGCCGTACATGGCGATCCCGGGACGCACTAGGTCGGCGTGGGCGGAGGGGTGCACGAGCGTGGCGGCCGAGTTGGCCAGGTGTCGCACCTCGGGGCGCAGACCTGCGCGCTCCCCCTCGGCCACGGCCTCGAAGAAGCGCTCCTGCTGGGCGAGGACGGTCGGGTGCTCGGGGGCGTCCGCATGCGCGAAGTGGGTCCAGATGCCGACGACGCTGACGGCGCCCTCGGCCTCGAGGCGTCGGGCGTGGTCGACGAGCGTGGTCCAGTCGGCGCCGTACGCACCGCCGCGGCCCAGGCCGCTGTCGACCTTGAGGTGCACCCGCGCCGCGCGTCCCAGGGACCGCGCCGCCGCCGCGACCTCGTCGAGCACCCACGGGGCGGACGCGGACAGGTCGATGTCGCGGGCGATGGCCCCGGCGAAGTCGCTGCCCGGCACGCTGAGCCAGGTCAGCATCCGAGCCGTGAGGCCGGCGTCGCGCAGGGCGAAGGCCTCGGCGAACTGGGCGGCCCCGAGCCAGGTCGCACCGGCGGCGACCGCGGTCCGGGCCACGGGCAGCAGGCCGTGACCGTAGGCGTCGGCCTTGACGACGGCCATGAACTCCGAGGAGGGCGCGAGCGCGCGCAGGGTGGCGACGTTGGCGGCGAGCGCGTCGAGGTCGACCTCGGCCCACACGGTGGTGCCGTGGGTCGATGCGAGGGGGTCGGCGGTCGTCGGCGTCGCGGTGGGCGCTGCGGGCGCGGCGGGCGCGGTGGGCGCGCCGGGTCCGGTGGTGTCGGTCGTGCTCATCGGGTGCAGTCTCGCAGGTTCGGCACCCGGTTCGGGTCGGCGGGTCACCGGGCGTCGCGCCGGACGCCCGGCGTCACTCCGGGGCGGAGCGGCCCCGGTGGAGCAGGTCGCGCACCGTGGGCCGGATGCCGTGGGCGACGGCCAGCGCCCGCAGGGGGCCGCCCCGGGCCACCCGGTCGGCCGTGACGCCGTGCACGAGCGCCCCGAGCGCGGCGGCGTCATGCGGTCGCAGGCCGGAGGCGAGGAGCGTGCCGATGATCCCGGAGAGCACGTCCCCCGCGCCGGCGGTCGCGAGCCACGGCGGGGCGTCGGCCTGCGAGCGCACCGGCCGGCCCGGCGTCACGACGAGCGTCGTCGCGCCCTTGAGCAGGACGGTGGCGCCGGTCAGGGCGGCGAGGCGGCGTGCGTGGTGCAGTGGCTGGGCACGGACCGCGTCGGGCGTCACGTCGGGCGCGTCCGACGCGGGGCCGGTGACGGACCTTCCGCCACCGTCCACGCTCGGCGGTTGCGCCGCGACGTCCGAACCTCCGTCATCGGTCCCGGCGGAGCGACGCTCGAGGCGGGTGAGCAGCCGGGCGAGCTCGCCCGCGTGCGGCGTCAGCACCGTGGGGGCCTCCCGCCGGCCGGTGACGAGGTCGAGGCCACCGGCGTCGACGAGGACGGGCAGGTCGCTCGCGAGAGCCGCACGGGCCACGGCGAGCTGGGCCGCGGCGTCCGCAGCGCCGTCCGTGTCGCCGTCGACGCTCGACGCGTCGAGCCCGGGTCCGAGGACCCACGCCTGGACGCGCCCGTCGCCGGTGACCGCCTCGGGCACGGCCTGGCGCACGAGGGCGGTCGGGGTCGGGGTGCCGACGTACCGGATCATTCCGACGCCCGCTTCGGCGGCCGCCGTCGTGCACAGCACCGCCGCACCGGTGTAGGACTCGCCGCCCGCGACGACGCCGAGGACGCCGCGCGAGTACTTGTCGTCGGACTGTCGCGGGACCGGCCACAGCCGAGCGACGTCGGCGTGGGTCAGCCGCTCGACGGCCGGGTCGATGCCGTCGAGGTCCAGGCCGATGTCGACGACGGTGAGCCGGCCCGACGCGGCCTCGCCGGGCGGGAGCAGGTGCACCGGCTTGGGCGCGCCGAACGTCACCGTCTCGTCGGCCCACACGGCGTCGTCGGCGTCGTCGGTGTCGTCGGTGTCAACGGCATCGTCGGAGGCAGCGCCCGTGTCGGCGGCGTCGGCGGCATCGACAGCGCCGACGTCGGCGGTGGCCGACGGCTCGGCCCACCCTCCGTCGGGGTCGAGACCGCTCGCGACGTCGACGGCCAGCACCCAGGCGTCGTCGTCCACGGCGTCGACGAGCCGTGCGGCGTCGGGACGCAGACCCGGCCGGCCACCGATGCCCACGATGCCGTCGAGCACGACGTCCGCCTCGGCCACGGCCCGCTCGGAGCCCGCCGGGTCCTGCGCCACGACGTGGACCACGGTGCCGGCGTCCTCGGCGGCCGCCAGTCCGGCGGCGTGGACGCCGTCGCGGCCGCCGGACGGCAGCAGCACGACGGCCGCGGGATAGCCGGCCTCGGCCAGGTGGGCCACGGCGAAGAGGGTGTCGCCGCCGTTCGCGCCGGCGCCGACGAGGCCGACGACGGTGGCGCCGTCGTGGTCGGCGAGCCGAGCGGCCGCGACCTCGGCCAGCCCCCGCGCCGCACGCTGCATCAGCTCGCCCTCGGGCAGCTCGGCCATGGCTGCCCGCTCGGCGGCGCGGATGGAATTCACGTCGTAGGCACGGATCATCGGCTCTCCTCGGTGCAGGTCGGTCGGCGCGCCGCCGCCGGCTGTGCGACTCGGTCGGGCGGTCAGCCCTCGGCAACGACGACCGCGGACGCGACGCCGGCGTCGTGGGACAGGGACACGTGGAAGCTGTCGACGCCGAGGTCGCTCGCGCGGGCCTGCACGGTGCCGCCGATCTCGAGCGAGGGCCTGCCGTCGTCGTTCGTCACGATGCGCGCGTCGGTCCAGTGCAATCCGACGGGCGCACCGAGCGCCTTGGCCAGGGCCTCCTTGGCCGCGAACCGCGCGGCGAGCGAGGCGATGCCGAGCCCACGCTCCTCCGGCGTGAAGAGCCGCTCGCGCAGCGCCGGGGTGCGTTCGAGCGTCTGCTCGAAGCGCGCGATGTCGACGACGTCGATGCCGACCCCGACGATCACGTCACTCGACCGTGACGGACTTGGCGAGGTTGCGTGGCTGGTCGACGTCGAGGCCCTTGGCGGTGGACAGCCACAGCGCGAAGACCTGCAGCGGCACGACGGTGAGCAGCGGGGCGAGCAGCGGCGACGTCGCCGGCACGCGGATGACCTCGTCGGCGAAGGGCTCGACGGCGTCGTCGCCCTCCTCGGCGATGACGAGGGTGCGGGCGCCGCGGGCGCGGATCTCCTGGATGTTGCTGACGACCTTGCCGTGCAGGCCGTGCTCGCTCGTCGGCGAGGGCACGACGACGAAGACCGGTTGCCCCGGCTCGATGAGCGCGATCGGGCCGTGCTTGAGCTCGCCCGCCGCGAAGCCCTCGGCGTGGATGTACGCGAGCTCCTTGAGCTTGAGCGCCCCCTCCATGGCGACGGGATAGCCGACGTGGCGCCCCAGGAAGAGCACCGAGCGAGTGTCGGCCATGAAGCCGGCGATCTCCTTGACCCGGCCCATCTGCGCGAGCAGCGCCTCGATCTTGGGCGGGACCTCGGCCAGCTCCTTCATGACCGCGGCCGCGTCGTCGGCGAACGAGCCGCCACGCAGCTGCGCGAGGTAGAGCCCGAGCACGTAGCTCGCCGTGATCTGGGCGAGGAAGGCCTTGGTCGAGGCCACGGCGATCTCGGGCCCGGCGTGCGTGTAGAGCACGGCGTCGGACTCGCGCGGGATCGTCGACCCGTGGGTGTTGCAGATCGAGATGGTCAGGGCACCGAGGTCCCGGGCGTGCTTGACGGCCATGAGGGTGTCCATCGTCTCGCCGGACTGGCTGATCGAGACGACGAGCGTGCGCTCGTTGACGATCGGGTCGCAGTAGCGGAACTCGTGGGCGAGGGCGACCTCGACCGGGATGCGCGTCCAGTGCTCGATGGCGTACTTCGCCGTCATGCCGGCGTAGGCCGCGGTGCCGCAGGCGACGATCGTGATCCGGTCGACGCGCTTGAGCTGCTCCTCGGAGATCCGCAGCTCATCGAGGATGAGCCGGCCCTCGGGGTCGGTGCGCCCGAGGAGCGTGTCGCGCACGGCATGGGGCTGGTCGTTGATCTCCTTCTCCATGAAGGTCGCGTAGCCGCCCTTCTCGGCGGCGGCGGCGTCCCACGTGACCTCGTAGGCCTTGCCCTCGGCGGGGGTCCCGTCGAAGTTGACGACGGTCGCGCCCTCTGGGGTGATCGTGACGATCTGGTCCTGGGCCAGCTCGAGGGCATGGCGGGTGTGGCCGATGAAGGCCGCGACGTCGGAGCCGAGGTAGTTGGCGTCCTCTCCCAGCCCCACGACGAGCGGGCTGTTGCGGCGTGCGCCGACGACGACGTCCGGCTGGTCGGCGTGGATGGCCAGGAGCGTGAACGCCCCCTCGAGGTCGGCGACCACCGTGCGCATCGCCGCCGTGAGGTCACCCTCGGCGTCGTAGGCGCGGGCGACGAGGTGGGCGACGACCTCGGTGTCGGTCTCGCTGGCGAAGGTGACCCCGTCGTCGAGCAGCCCCTTCTTCAGCGCGTGGAAGTTCTCGATGATGCCGTTGTGGATGAGGGCCAGCTTGCCGTCGCGCCCGCCGCGGTGCGGGTGCGCGTTCTCGTCGGTCGGGCCGCCGTGCGTGGCCCAGCGGGTGTGCCCGATGCCGGTCGTCGACGTGGGCAGCGGGTGCTCCCCGATCTCGGCGGCGAGGCTGGCCAGCTTGCCCGACTTCTTGCGGGTCTCGACGTGGTCGCCGTCGATGAGTGCGACGCCGGCGGAGTCGTAGCCGCGGTACTCGAGCCGGGCGAGTCCCTCCATGACGACGTCGAGCGCCGTCCCGTCGTTCGCGCGTCCGACGTACCCCACGATTCCGCACATGGGGACCAGCCTAGGGGACGGGTCGGCACGCCACTGCCTCGCCCGCGCGGCGGCACCCGGGCACGTCCGACACAATGGCGGCGTGTCGCAGCCAACCAGCCGGCCGTCGCTCGTGCCCGGCCCGGGCGCCGGGGGCCCGAGCTCTCCGGTCCCCTCACCGTACGTCGAGCTCGACCGCGCCGCGTGGTCGCGGCTGCGCGAGAACCACCCGCTCAACCTCGACGACACCGACCTCGCGCGGCTGCAGGGCCTCGGTGACCGCGTCGACCTCAACGAGGTCGAGGAGGTGTACCTCCCCCTGTCGCGCCTGCTCAACTTCTACGTCGGGGCGACCCGCCACCTGCACCAGGTCACGAGCGAGTTCCTCGGCGAACGGCCGGCCAGGACACCCTTCGTCATCGGCGTCGCCGGCTCGGTGGCGGTCGGCAAGTCGACGACGGCCCGCGTCCTTCGCGAGATGCTCGCGCGCTGGCCCGACACCCCGGAGGTCGCGCTCGTGACGACCGACGGGTTCCTCTTCCCGAACGCGACCCTCGAGGAGCGGGGGCTGCTCGGACGCAAGGGCTTCCCCGAGTCCTACGACCGGCGCGCCCTGCTCCGGTTCGTCGCCGACATCAAGTCGGGCCGCGCGGAGGTGTCGGCCCCCGTGTACAGCCACCTGACCTACGACATCGTGCCCGGCGAGCGGATCGTCGTGCGCCAGCCGGACGTGCTCATCATCGAGGGCCTCAACGTGCTCCAGGCGCCCGAGGTGCACCCGGTGAGGGGCACGGGCCTGGCCGTCAGCGACTTCTTCGACTTCTCGGTCTACGTCGACGCCTGGGTCGACGACATCCGCAACTGGTACGTCGAGCGGTTCCTTCGGCTGCGCGAGACCGCGTTCTCGGACCCGCACTCCTACTTCCACCGCTACGCCGTGCTGTCCGACGCCGAAGCCGTCGCGACGGCCAACAGGATCTGGCGCGAGATCAACGGCCCCAACCTCGTCGAGAACATCCAGCCGACGCGCTCGCGGGCGACGCTCGTGCTGACCAAGGGGGCCGACCACGGCGTCCGCCGCGTCCGGCTGCGCAAGATCTGACGCGTCCACCGGTGGGCGGGCCGCTCGTCGCGGCCGGTGGAGTCCGGCCAGTCTGGCTCGGTACGAATGGCTCAGTACCAGTGCGGGGAGCGGGCCTGCCAGGTCGACCACGCGTTGCAGGGGTTGCCGTAGGACATGTCGATGTACCAGAGCCCCCACTTGATCTGGGTCAGCGGGTTGGTGCGCCAGTCGCCCCCGAACTGGGCCATCTTGCGGCCCGGCAGCGACTGCGGGATGCCGTAGGCCCCCGAGGACGGGTTCTCGGCGAACCAGCGCCAGTCGCTCTCGCCGGTCCACAGGTTGACGAGGCAGTTGTACTGGGCGTCG
Source organism: Monashia sp. HAY1-2A (assembly GCF_056755315.1). Taxonomy (NCBI): domain Bacteria; kingdom Bacillati; phylum Actinomycetota; class Actinomycetes; order Micrococcales; family Intrasporangiaceae; genus Intrasporangium; species Monashia sp. HAY1-2A. Next base: position 9,196 of record NZ_JBNDHY010000102.1, on the reverse strand, counting down.
CTCGTCCACCCGTAGTCGGCCATGAGGACGCGAGCCGCGCCCTTCGGGTCGTCCTTGGCGTGGGCGATGGCCTGCTGCCGCTCGCGCTCGGCCTGGGCGCGCTCGGCAGCCGCCTTGGCCTCGGCGGCCGCGCGGGCCGCCTCCTTCTTCTTGCGCGCCTCGAGGGCGGCGGCGTCACGCAGGCCGGTGGCGGCGATGGCGGTGCGGCGCTCGTTGCGAGACACCGACGCGGCAGCGCGGTAGGTCGTGTCGACGGTCGACGCGCGCGCCAGCTCGTCGGTCTGGGCGACGACGCCCGAGCCGACGACGAACGCGGCCGGGTCGGCGCCGATGAGGTTGGCGGACCGGGCGTAGGCGAAGCCGGAGGCGCCGAGGCCAAGGGCGAGGGCGCCTGCGAGGACGGGCCGGGCGGCGCGGCGCTTGCGCTTCGGGGCCCGGCGGTCCCGGCGGCGGGAGAGGACCTGGGTGTCCTCGGACACGGCGGCGTCCGGGGCGAGGCGGTCGGCGTGGTGCCGGTCCGGCTCGGGACGCGCGGGGACGCCGGGGCGGGGTGCGGGGGTCGACGCGTTGCGGTGGCGGCCTTCGTACCGTGCCATGGAGGTGGGGTCAGCCTTCCTGCGGTGTGGGACACGTCGACCGTCTGCGCGGGTCGGGGCCCGCGCAGGGCGCAGGGCAGCGCACCTGGCGGCGGTGGTCGACGGGGTGGAGGGGCGGTGCTCTCGGGCGGGTGACGGCCCGCTCCCCGCAGCCAGGCCGTTACCGTTCCGAGATCTTCAGGGCCCCACCGTGCCAGCCGACCCCACCTCGAGGCAAGTCGGCGTCCACAGCAGCGCTACGGTGCACCCGGGTGGCCGCACGGGAAGGGTCCCCGAGCGACGCGCTCGGGGACCCTGTCCTGCGTATGACCAGGGTCACATCTCGATGCCCTCGAGCAGGTCGGTGACCAGGGCGGCGATGGGGCTGCGCTCGCTGCGGGTCAGCGTCACGTGGGCGAAGAGCGGGTGGCCCTTGAGCTTCTCGATGACCGCCGCGACGCCGTCGTGCCGGCCGACCCTGAGGTTGTCGCGCTGGGCGACGTCGTGGGTCAGCACGACCTTGCTGTTCTGCCCGATGCGGGACAGGACCGTCAGCAGGACGTTGCGCTCGAGCGACTGGGCCTCGTCGACGACGACGAACGCGTCGTGCAGGGAGCGACCGCGGATGTGCGTCAGCGGCAGCACCTCGAGCAGCCCGCGGTCCATGACCTCCTCGACGACCTCGGTCGACACGAGCGCCCCGAGGGTGTCGAAGACCGCCTGCCCCCACGGGTTCATCTTCTCCTGCTCGGTGCCGGGCAGGTACCCGAGCTCCTGGCCGCCGACCGCGAACAGCGGGCGGAAGACGATGACCTTGCGCTGCGCCCGCCGCTCCATGACCGACTCGAGGCCGGCGCAGAGGGCGAGCGCCGACTTGCCCGTGCCGGCACGGCCGCCGAGGCTGACGATGCCGATGTCGGGGTCGAGCAGCAGGTCGAGGGCGATGCGCTGCTCGGCGCTGCGGCCGTGCAGGCCGAACGCGTCACGGTCGCCTCGCACGAGCCGGATCTGCTTGTCGGCCCCGACCCGCCCCAGACCGCTTCCCCGCGGCGAGAGCAGGACGAGACCGGTGTGGCAGGGCAGCTCGGCCGCACCGGCGTGCTCGATGCGGCCCCGGTCGTACAGCTGGTCGAGCTCGTCGGTCGTGACCTCGAGCTCCATGAGGCCGGTCCAGCCGGAGTCGACGCCCTGCTCGTGGCGGTACTCCTCCGCCTCGAGACCGCACGCCGAGGCCTTGACCCGCATCGGGAGGTCCTTGCTGACGATCGTGACGTCGGAGCCCTCGTTCGACAGGTTCTTGGCCACCGACAGGATGCGGGTGTCGTTGTCGCCGAGGCGGAACCCGGCCGGCAGCGACATGGGGTCGGTGTGGTTGAGCTCGACGCGAAGGGTCCCGCCGGCGTCGCCGACGCGGACCGGCTCGTCGAGGCGCCCGGCGCTGATGCGCAGGTCGTCGAGGAGACGCAGGGCCTGGCGGGCGAAGTAGCCGAGCTCGGGATGGTGTCGCTTGCCCTCGAGCTCGGTGACGACGACGACGGGCAGGACCACCTCGTGCTCAGCGAACCGGAGCATTGCCCGGGGGTCGGACAGGAGCACCGACGTGTCGAGGACGTACGTCTTGTGCGGAGGACGTCGCTTGCTGGTGGTGGCGCGTGTGGAGGCCGCGGCCGGCTTGGTGGTCGTGCTGGCGTAGTCCGTCGTGACCGGACGTGTCGTGCGTGCCATGTCCCACTCCCTACGCGGCGCGCGTCGCGCGCCTACTCGCTCCCGAGATGCCGGGCGGTGACCACCAGAGGGTGGCGCTGGGCCCGGCCCTCCGTCCTGAGCGATCGCTCCATGGGTGGGCCTCCTGGCAACGTCCGACGGGTGTCGGCCGTTGGCACGACGGTACGACCCGGGACCGACGGCGGGGCGCATTGAGCGGCCGGGAGTCGTCGTGTCGCCCGAGTGTTCACCCTGCGGTCACCGCCCCGGCCCCGGCACCGCGGCGTCGGTGATGCGTCGCGGCGGCGGTGGCGCGCCGCGGCAGTCGCCGTCAGGACCAGGGCGAGCGGCCCATGACCCGCACGTACTCCCGCTTCCACGCCCACCGCCGAACGGCGATGCCGAGCCCGACGAGCCCGAGGCCACCGAAGATCGCGAGGATGAGGTAGGCGACGCCCATCGCACCCTCGGCCCCCTGGTCGGCGCCCTTCTTGACCATGAGGAAGAAGACGATGCCGAGGACGATGAAGGCGAGGAAGAAAAGGGCCATGAGAACCGGCTCGCGGATCTTGAGCGTGAGCAGGCCGCGGTCCTGGCTGACGTAGGAGAAGGGCTCCTTCGGCGGCGTCGGGCCACCGGTGTGCGGGGTGCTCACGCGGGAACCCCTTCGGTGTAGAGGCCGCCGACGGCCTCGAGCAGGCCGGCCTCGTCGACGACGCCACCGGTGCCGGTGCCGGGTCCCGCGACGTCGCGCAGCGCCTCGTAGCCGGAACCGGACCGGCGGATCGCGAGGTTGCTCGCGCCCCCGAGGGTCTGCACCTCGAGGAACACGCCGACGGCCGGGTTGCCCGCGAACCGCTCGCGGACGAGCGACGTGACGAGGGCTGCGCGGTCGACGTCCGGCTCGCCGAGGCGGACGAACCACGACGCGAGCTGCCGGGGCTGCATGAGCGCCGTCACGGCGTCGGACTCGAGGAAGACGGCGACGTCGAGCTGGCTGACGTCGTCGCCGACGAGGCCGATCCGGGTCCACCGCGTCGCCGCGCCGGTGACGTACTCGACGAGCGCCGCGTTCGAGAGGGTCTCGCCGGTGCCGTCGTCCGCGAGCCGGAACCAGCCGCGGGAGGCAAGGCCGGACGCGCCGGCGAGGAGGGCGCCCTCGTCCGCGACGCGCGGGTCGAGCATGAGGATGTGGCGCGAGCGTTCCCCGGCCGGGGTCTCGTGCCGGGACAGCAGGTAGGCCAGCTCGCCGGCGCCGAGGCCGAAGACCTCGTCGGGCAGGTCGAAGGCCGCCAGCGGCGTGCCCTTCATCGGGTCGGACATGGTGCTCCTCGTCGTCCTCGTGCGTCGGGTCGTGCAGTCGTGCCAGTCGTGCGGTCGTGCGATGGGTCATGCCGGTCGGCGGCACGGATGTCGGTCGGTCGGCGGTCGTGATGGTGCCAGTCTGGGTGGCGACGGCGCGGACCGCCCGTCAGAAGGGCCAGACCTTCTCGGCGACGTCGCCGACCGCGTCGACGGCGTCGCCGGCCACGTCACCGACCGCGTCGACGGCGTCGCCGGCCACGTCGCCCACGGCGTCGACGGCCTCGGACGTGAAGTCGGAGATGGTGTCCCAGTTGTCGTAGACGAGCTGGCCCACCGCCATGCCGCCCGCGGCGATGCCGCAGACGACGTCGACCGGCGGCGGCGTCATGAGGGCGGCGGCGCCGAGGCCCGTCATGACCGAGTCGTAGCCGGCGCGGCCGTAGTTGCCGTCGGCGATGTCGTTGGCGACGGTGAAGCCGCCGAAGGCGACGCCCACCGGGCCGAGCGCCTTGCCGACCGTGCCGACCGTGCGCGCGAGCGCACCCCCCTCGGCGAGCGAGGGCAGGAACCGGGACAGGGTGCTCCAGTTCTTCGGGTTGAGCGCATCGCCGAACTCCGCGAGACGGCCGGTCTTCCACGCCTGCGACAGGTTCTTGAAGACGCCGAGGTCGCGGTCCCAGCTACCGAGGTTGGACAGGAAGTTGCGGATCTTCATGCCGGTCCCGAGCAGGCCCACCGCGGTGCCGATGCCCTTGATGGGCGTCCAGATGCCCTTGAGGAGGTCGTAGCCGGGGATGCCGCCGTCGTCGCTGCCGTCGCGCCCGCCGGGGCCGAGGGGCCCCGCCCCGCCGGCGCCCGGGCCGCTCGTCGTGTCCTGCTGGCCGGCGTTGCGGCGCAGGGCCTCCGCGAGCCGGCCGAGGTCGGTGCCGAACTGCGTCAGCTGGGCGTCGAGCGGGGGCCAGCGGCTCATCAGGTGCTCGAGGTCGCTACCACCCCAGTTGCCCCTGATCGAGCTGACCGCGCGGGTGGCCTCGCCCCGGACGGTCTCGCACTCGCGGGCGTGCGCCGTGATCCGCTCCGCCGCCGAACGTAGCGCGACCGGGTCGGCACCCTTCTTGTAGATGGCCATTGGCTCTCCCCTGTGATGGACGACGTCCGCAACCTATGCACCGGCTCGCCGGGCTGCAATGGGGAGCGGTCCCCGTCGCAGCCGCCGCCCGCCCGTGCTCACGCGCCGAACCGCCGGTGCCGTCCGGCGTAGGCGCGCAGGGCCCGGAGGAAGTCGACGTGCCGGAAGTCGGGCCAGTAGGCCTCGCAGAAGTAGAACTCCGACGTCGCGCTCTGCCAGAGGAGGAACCCGCCGAGGCGCTGCTCCCCCGAGGTCCGGATGACGAGGTCCGGGTCGGGCTGGCCCTTGGTGTAGAGGTGCCCGGCGATGTCCTCGACGGTGATGCCGGCCGCGATCTGCTCGATCGACTCGCCGCGCGCCGCGCGTTCGAGGAGGAGGTCGCGGACCGCGTCGGCGATCTCGCGGCGTCCGCCGTAGCCGACGGCGACGTTGACGGTCATGCCGGTGACGGCGGCGGTGCGCTCGGCCGAGGTGCGCAGGCTCTCAGCGGTCGGGGCGGGCAGCAGGTCGAGCGCGCCGACGATGCGGACGTGCCAGTTGCCGGTGTCGGCGAGGTCGGAGACGGCCGTCTCGATGATGCGCAGGAGCGGCTCGAGCTCCTCCGGGGGGCGGCGCAGGTTGTCGGTCGACAGCAGCCAGAGGGTCACGTACTCGACGCCGGCCTCGCGGCACCACTCGAGCAGCTCCTCGATCTTGTCGGCGCCGGCCTGGTGGCCGGTGGCCGTGCCCTCGCCGCGGGCCTTGGCCCAGCGGCGGTTGCCGTCGAGCATGACGGCGACGTGGCGTGGCAGCAACTCGCGGGGCAGGTCCTTGAGGACCCGGCGCTCGTACGCGCCGTAGACCACATCGCGCCACCCCACGGGGCCTCCTCGTCGGTGTCGGACGTGCCGGTGTCGGACGTGCCGGTGTCGGACGCGGCGGCGTCGGACCTCCCGGTCGATCGTGCCGGTCGATGCTCGGGCAGCCCCGGTGGGCCACGGCTCCCACCGTACCCCTCGCCCTGTCGCGTCCCGCCGCTGCAGGGCGGCTCGACCCACGTCCTTCACACGACCTTCACAGGAGCTGCTGAGCACCTACTGGTCCGTAACCTACGGTTGCGTAGGTTAGACTCCCGCCATGACCAGAGAGCAGCACCACGCCTCTGAGGAGGCTGGCCCCGTCGCCGAGGTCGTCGCCGCCGTCAAGCCGCGTCTGCGTGGCTGGCTGCATCTCGGCATGTTCCCCGTGTCCGTCGTCGGCGGGCTCGTCCTCGTGCTCCTGTCCGATCCCGGGGCCGTGCGGACGGCCTCCCTGGTCTTCACCGTCACCGCCGCGCTGCTCTTCGGGGTGTCGGCGGTGTACCACCGCGGCACGTGGGGCCCCCGGGCCAGTGGGCTGCTCAAACGGCTGGACCACTCCAACATCTACCTCATCATCGCCGGCACGTACACGCCGTTCGCCGTCACGCTCCTGCCCGGCACGCAGGCCCGGATCCTCCTGTCGATCATCTGGGGCGCCGCCATCGCCGGCGTCGCCTTCCGCGTCGTGTGGGTCAGTGCGCCGCGATGGCTCTACACCGGCCTCTACATCGCGCTCGGGTGGACCGCGGTCTTCTACGTCGTGCCGTTCTGGAGGGCGGGCGGCCCGCTCATCGGCTCGCTCATCGGCCTCGGCGGCATCCTCTACACCCTCGGCGGGGTGGTCTACGGCACGAAGCGGCCCAACCCCTCGCCGCGCTGGTTCGGCTTCCACGAGGTCTTCCACGCCTTCACCCTCGGCGGCTTCGCCTCGCACTTCGCCGCCGTCGCCCTCGCGGTCGTCGGCTACCAGGCCGTGAGCTGAGGCTTCCCCTCTCGGACGACGCAGCCGCGAGTTCATGTTGCGCACGAGGAACCACAGCGCCACCGCCAGGACGAAGAAGGCGATGAAGCCCCAGATCCCGGGCCCGATGGGCAGGTTGCCGCCGTCGGCCATCAGTCGTCCACCTCCTCACCGGACGCGTCCGCGCCGGCCCGTTCCTCGGTGTGCTCGTCGGTGTGCTCGTCGGCCTGCTGGTCGGTGTGCTCGTCGGTGTGCGTCTCCGCACTGTCCCCGTGGACGACCCCGCCGGGCGACGTCGCCTCGTGCGCACCCTCCTGCGGCTCCGGCGCCTCGGGCTGGCGGCCGTCGTAGACGACGCTCAGGTCGCGGCGGGTCGCGAGCGCGTCCGCCTCCTCCGGCGTCCCGAGCCCGGCGAAGAGGTCGTCCTCGCCCTCGATGACCGGCACGTAGGACAGGGCGGCCTCGAACTCCTCGACGGGCCACACCCGCTGCTGGATCGACAGCGGCACCTGGAACCAGAACCCGTCCGGGTCGACCTGCGTCGCGTGGGCCAGGAGCGCCCGGTCACGCACGTCGAAGTAGTCGCCGCACCGGATGGTCGTCGTCGGACGACCGTCGCGGCGGGGCTTCCAGTTGGCGAGCCACTCGGCGTACGGGCTCTCGAGTCCCTCGGCGACCATCGCCTCGTGGATGAGCGTCAGCCGCTCCTTGCTCCAGCCGCCGTTGTAGTAGATCTTGAGCGGCTGCCACGGTGCCCCGGCGTGGGGGAAGCGCTCGGGGTCACCGGCCGCCTCGAAGGCGGCCATCGCGACCCGGTGACACATGATGTGGTCCGGGTGCGGGTAGCCGCCCTTCTCGTCGTAGGTCGTCATGACGTGCGGGCGCCAGGCCCGGATGACGCGCACGAGCGCCTCCGTCGTCACCTCGAGGTCCTCGAGGCCGAAGCAGCCGTCGGGCAGCGGCGGGAGCGGGTCCCCTTCGGGCAGGCCGGAGTCGACGAAGCCGAGCCACGTGTGCTCGCAGCCGAGGACCTCCTGGGCCGCCTTCATCTCGTCGCGGCGCACCTGGACGATGTCGCGCAGGATGTGGGGGTCGTTCTTCAGCTTCTCGTTGAGGATGTCGCCGCGCTCGCCCCCGGTGCACGAGACGACCATGACGGACGCGCCCTCGGCGACGTACTTCGCGGTGGTCGCGGCCCCCTTGCTCGACTCGTCGTCGGGGTGCGCGTGCACCGCCATCAACCTCATGCCCTCGGCCACGTGGCTCCCTGCTGTCGTCCCTGATCGGTGGTTGGGTTCGCGCGAGGCCGCCGGGTGGGCGCGCCGTCGTCACGGGGCGACCGGCCGCTGCTGGACCGCGTGGACCGCATGGACCGCATGGACCGCGTGGACTGCTGCCGGACCGCCGTCGGGCGCCGGCGTCCCGTGGGGGACACTGGACCCGACCGACATCCTCTCACTCCCCGCGGCACCTTCCGCCCGGGCCTCGACCGTCAGGACCCTTCGCATGCCGTCGCGACCGACGCTCCCCCGTCCCGCCCCCGGCACGGCGAAGTGGTGGGTCATCGGGACCCTCGGTGTCCTCGCCATGTCGGCCGTCGCCGTGTGGTTCGGCTTGGCCGCGACGCTCGGGCGTCCCGCGTTCGAGACCCTCGGCTACAAGGTCGTCGACGACCGCACCGTCCGCGTCACCTTCACCCTGACGCGTCCGGAGGGGCGGGCCATGACGTGCACCGTCGAGGCGCTGGCCCGGGACTTCTCCCCCGTCGGCACCGCACGCGTCGACGTGCCCGCCGGGCCCGACACCGTGACGACGACGACCACCCTGCGCACCACCTCTCGGGCCGTCACCGGGCAGGTGCGCGACTGCTCCTGAACGCCGGTCGAACCGGGACGAACCACCGCGGTACGGACGCCCGCTGCACGCCATGACCTGCGTGTGCGACGAGCCCTTTGCTACGCTTGGTCTTTCACCCAGGGTCCGGACCGGTCACCCACGCAGGCACGTGCCAGCAGGCGACAGCCACGGTCGGGCCCTTCGTACATGTGAGACGCCCACGCGGACCCGCGTGGGCGTCGGTTCATCGAGGAGTGACACAAGTGACCGAGACTGCTGCTGGTGGTTTCCTGACGCAGGAGGCCTACGACCGCCTCAAGGCGGAGCTGGACCACCTGTCCGGCGAGGGTCGCATCGAGATCGCGCAGAAGATCGAGGAGGCCCGTGAGGAGGGCGACCTCAAGGAGAACGGTGGCTACCACGCCGCGCGCGAGGAGCAGGGCAAGATGGAGGCCCGGATCCGCCAGCTCACCGAGCTGCTGCACAACGCGAAGATCGGCGAGACCCCGGCCGACGACGGCGTCGTCGAGCCCGGCATGGTCGTCACCGTGGAGATCTTCGGTGACGAGGAGACGTTCCTCCTCGGCAACCGCGAGATCGCGGACGGCTCGGACCTGCAGGTGTTCTCCGAGAAGTCCGCGATGGGCGCGGCGATCAACGGCAAGAGCGTCGGCGACAGCACGTCCTACGAGGCGCCGAACGGCAAGACCGTCGAGGTGAAGATCCTCGCGGCCAAGCCCTACACGGCCTGACCCCCAGACCCGGACGGGCCGGTCCCCCTCGCGGGGGTCCGGCCCGTTCGCCTGCCCGACCGCACTGCGTCAGCCCGCGCAGGCCGGTGGACCCG
>NZ_JBNDHY010000101.1:0-16798 GCF_056755315.1 Monashia sp. HAY1-2A | reverse complement strand
CCTCTCGGGGTGCCGGCCCGGTGCCGTCTCCCGGCGACCCGCCTCGCGTCCTCATGCGCCGGGTGCCCATGAGCCGCCGGCAGATCGACGCCCCTCCCGCGCGCGTGCCACGATGAGCGCGTGACGCTGGAGATCACCACCGCCCGGCCCGAGTCGGCCCTCCTCGACCTGCCGTGGTCCACGCCCCTCGAGGACTGGCCCGAGAGCACCCTGGCAGCCCTCCCCCGTGGCATCTCGCGCCACGTCGTGCGCTTCGTCAAGCTGGGGCGACGTGTCCTCGCCGTCAAGGAGATCAAGTCCGACATCGCCGACCGCGAGTACGCGATGCTGCGCAACCTGCGCCGCCTCGACATCCCGTGCGTCGAGCCGTTCGGCGTCGTCCACGGCCGCACCGACGCCGACGGGGAGCCGCTCGACGCGTGTCTCGTCACCCGGCACCTGCAGTTCTCCCTGCCCTACCGGGCCCTCTACAGCCAGAACCTGCGGCCCGACACCGCGGTGCGGCTCATGGACGCCCTCGCCCTGCTCCTCGTCCGGCTGCACCTGCACGGCTTCTGGTGGGGCGACGTGTCGCTGTCGAACACCCTGTTCCGCCGCGACGCCGGGGCCTTCGCCGCCTACCTCGTCGACGCCGAGACGGGCGAGCTGCACCCCTCGCTGTCCGACGGGCAGCGCGAGCACGACCTGGACATCGCCCGGGTCAACATCGCCGGGGAGCTCATGGACCTCCAGGCCGGCGGCTTCCTCGAGGAGCAGGCCGACCCGTTCGAGGTGTCCGGCTCGATCATCGAGCGCTACCACGCCCTGTGGGAGGCCCTGACCGGCACGGAGCGGTTCGAGGTCGGCGACCGGTGGCGCGTCGACGAGCGGATCCGCCGCCTCAACGAGCTCGGCTTCGACGTCGACGAGCTGCAGATCACCACCGACATCGGCGGCACCGAGATCGTCATCACCCCCAAGGTCGTCGACGCCGGCCACCACTCGCGGCGTCTGCTGCGCCTCACCGGCCTCGACGTCGGCGAGAACCAGGCACGCCGCCTGCTCAACGACCTCGACGCCTACGTCGCGGCCACGGACCAGCAGGGCGTCGACGAGGAGATCGTCGCGCACGAGTGGCTCTCCAAGGTCTACGAGCCGGTCGTGCGGTCGGTGCCGCGCGAGCTCGTCGGTCGCCTCGAGCCGGCCGAGGTGTTCCACGAGATCCTCGAGCACCGCTGGTACATGAGCGAGCGGGCGGGCGGGGACGTGCCGATGGACGAGGCGGTGCGCGACTACCTGTCGACGGTGCTGCCCGCCAAGCCGGAGGAGCAGTCGGTGCTCGGGGTCGACACCGAGGAGATGCCGGTCATCAGCCGGCTGGACTGACCTCGGTCAAGCCTCCGTCCCGCCTCGGTCACACCTCGGTCACGCGTCGTAGGCCGTCTCGTCGGCAGGCCCGGACAGGATCTGCCCGAAGAGCACGACGACCCACAGCAGGAACGTCACGACGTGGACCGCCGTGCACCACAGGCAGATCGAGTGGATGCGGTACAGCTCGGCCCACACGAGGTAGAGCACCATGCCGAGACCCACGGTGAGCCAGCCGAGGCGCGCCACGTCGAGCCAGCCGACCCGGCTGCGCCACGTCGAGGGCCACACCAGGGGCAGCAGCACGAGGAAGAAGACGAGCCCGAGCAGCGCGACCGGGACCCCCATGAACGTGCTCCACGCGCTCGTCGTCACCTTGGCGCAGTCGACGATGCCCCCGATGCTGCACGCGAGCGTCGCGTTGTCCGTGAAGTGCTCGACGGTCAGGTAGACCGAGACGCCGAGGCCGACCACGACGAGGGCGAGGGTCGTCGGGGCCAGCCACGGCGGGCGGACCCGCCCGCCCGGCGCACGGGTGCCGCCGGCGTGGCCGGCACGGTCGACGCGGCTCACGGCGTCACTTCTTCAGCAGGACGGAGGCCGACATGACGCCCGTCGACGTGCAGACGTTCGTCGGCTTGCCGCCGGTCAGCTGGCACAGCTGGGCCGAGATCGTGTTGATGGCCGGGGTCATCGTCCTGCCGATCGGGGAGCTCGGGTCCTTGATGCCGGCGATGATCTGGTCGTAGGTCTTGCCCTCGAGAGCGTTGGCGTCGACGGTGGCTCCGCTCGTCGCGCGGGTGCCGCCGTAGTCGATCCACGGGATGCCCCCGCCGGGGTTGAACTTCTGGAACAGCTGGGCGTTCTCGCCGTCGAGGGTCTGCAGCGGCTTGCCGTCGCGGTCCTGGGTCTCGACGGCCTCGAAGGCGAGGACGTCGCTGGTGTACGTCGCCTTGGCGAACGTCCACGTCGGGGTGTCGGGGTGCACGTCGGTCGACGAGCTCGTCGTCGGGGCCAGGCCGCTGAAGCTGCCGAAGCGGGACAGCGCACCGATGAGGGCCCAGCGCTCCATGGCGCAGAACGGGCAGTACTCGGCACCGATGTAGAGGACCTTCGGCTTGCCGTCCTGCGTCAGCGGGGTGCCGCCCCGGAGCGGGGCCGGCGCACCGTTCGGGTCGGGCGCAGGCGCGGCGTCGAGGGTCGCCTGAGGCAGCGAGGTGAGCGAGGCCAGCGCGGCGTCGGCGCCGCTGGAGGCGGTGGCGGCCGGCGCCGGCGTGGGCCGGTTCGACACGGCGACCCCGACGGCCACCGCGACGATGACGACGACGACCGCGACGACGGCCGCGATGACCTGCCGGCGCTGGCGCTCCTGGCGGGCCGCCTCGGCCCGCATCTGCGCCGCGCGCGCGGCGGTCTCGGCCCTGCTGCTCTTGCCCACGTGTGCGTCCTTCGCTCGTTCCGGGGTGCTGCGACTACTACACGGCGTCGTATAACGGCGCCCACTCTACCGACGTCCCCTTGACCAGCGTCGGGCGCACCCGGTGAGTTCCCCGGACGTCTCAGCCGGGGTGACGCCGACGACGGGAGGCCCTCGCGGTCAGGCCCTCGCGGTCAGCGACGCCGCTGGCGGGCGATCTCGTAGAGGGTGACGCCGGTGGCCAGGCCGGCGTTGAGGGACTCGACGGCCGAGCTCATCGGGATCGAGACGATCTGGTCGCACGTCTCGCGGACGAGGCGCGACAGCCCCTTGCCCTCGGAGCCGGTGACGACGACGAGCGGCTCGGCGGCGAGCGCGAGGTCGGGCAGCTCGACGTCGCCATCCATGTCGAGACCGAGGATGAAGAAGCCGGCCCGCTTGAACTCCTCGAGGGTGCGCGTCAGGTTGCTCGCCTTGGCGACGGGGACACGCGCCGCCGCACCCGCCGAGGTCTTCCACGCCGAGGCCGTCATGCCGACCGAGCGGCGCTCGGGCACGACGACGCCGTGGCCTCCGAACGCCGCCACGGACCGGACGATGGCGCCGAGGTTGCGCGGGTCGGTGATGCCGTCGAGCGCCACGACGAGCGGCACGCCGGGGGCCTCCGGGTCGATGAGGTCCGCCGGGTCCGCGTAGTCGTACGGCGGCACCTGCAGGGCCAGGCCCTGGTGCACGCCGCCGTCGGTGAGCCGGTCGAGCTCGCCGCGCGGGGTCTCGAGGATGGCGAGGCTGCGCTCGGTCGCCAGCTTGAGGGCCTCGCGGACGCGGTCGTCGGTGTCGATCCGCGTGGCGACGTACATCGTCGCCACCGGTACGTCGGCGCGCAGCGCCTCGACGACCGAGTTGCGGCCGTAGACCATCTCGCTCGAGGTCTTGCCGCGGCTCCTCGGGCGGGACTGGCCGCGCGCAGCGGAACCGGCGGGCCCGGATCCCGAGCGCTTCGCCGCCGCCTTCGCCCGCTTGTGGGCTGGGTGGTACTCGCGGTCGGCGGCCTTGGGCGTGGGGCCCTTGCCCTCGAGGCCGCGACGGCGCTGGCCGCCGGAGCCGACCGTCGGCTTCTTGCCGCTCTTGCGGACGGCGCCGCGACGCTGGGAGTTGCCTGGCATGGGAGTCCTTCGAGTGTGTCGGTCGGCGGTCAGTCCGCCGAGGCATCGGCGCGCTCGGGCCGCGCGAGCGACCACTGCGCGCCCGAGGGCGTGTCGGTGATGGTGATGCCCGCGGCCACGAGCGCGTCGCGGATCTCGTCGGCGCGAGCGAAGTCGCGCTCCTGGCGGGCGTGCTGGCGCGCCTCGAGCTGCACGCGCACGAGCGCGTCGAGCGCGGACTCCGCCGCCGCGTCGCTGCCACCGCGCGTGCCGCCCCAGTGGTCGGCGAGCGGGTTGACGCCCAGGACCTCGGTCATGGCGACGACGGACGCCGCCGCGGCGACCGCCGCCTCGTCGTCGGCGTCGTCGAGGGCCGTGTTGCCGGCGCGGACCGTGTCGTGGACGACGGCGAGGGCCCCGGACACGCCGAGGTCGTCGTCCATCGAGGCGACGAAGTCGGCCGGCAGGCTCGCCTCGGACGCAGCCGCCACGACGTCACCCCGGCGGGCGGCCCGCTCGAGGAACCCCTCGATGCGCTCGACCGCGGCGGCCGCCTCGTCGAGCGAGCCGGGGTGGTACTCGATCGTCGAACGGTAGTGCGCCGCGGTGAGGAAGTAGCGCAGGACGAGGGGACGCGTCGTCTCGAGCAGGTGGCGCACCTCGAGGGCGTTGCCGAGCGACTTGCCCATCTTCTGGCCCTTGACCGTGACCCACGCGTTGTGCAGCCAGTAGCGGGCGAAGCCGAGGCCGGCCGCTCGCGACTGGGCCAGCTCGTTCTCGTGGTGCGGGAAGCGCAGGTCGATGCCGCCGCCGTGGATGTCGAACTCGTCGCCGAGCCAGCGCCGGGCCATGGCCGAGCACTCGAGGTGCCAGCCGGGCCGGCCCGCGCCGAACGGCGTCGGCCACGAGGCGGTCTCGGGCTCCTCGGCCTTGCGGCCCTTCCACAGCGCGAAGTCGCGGGGGTCGCGCTTGCCGCGGGGGTCGGCGTCCTCGGCCGCGACCATGTCGTCGATCGACTGGTGCGACAGCGCCCCGTACTCGGGCCACGACCGGACGTCGAAGTAGACGTCGCCCGAGCCGTCGGGGGCCGGGTAGGCGTGGCCCTTCTCGACGAGGGTCTCCATGAGGGTCACCATGTCGGGCACGTGCCCCGTGGCCCGCGGCTCGTAGGAGGCGGGCAGGACGCCGAGCGCGTCGAGGGCCTGGCTGGTCAGGCGCTCGTTGTGGTAGCTGAGGGCGAACCAGTCCTCGCCGGACTCGGCCGCCTTGCGCAGCACCTTGTCGTCGATGTCGGTGACGTTGCGCACGAGGGTGACCTCGTAGCCGTGGCCGGTCTCGAGCCAGCGGCGCAGCACGTCGAAGGCGACGGCGAAGCGGACGTGGCCGATGTGCGGGGCACCCTGCGTCGTGAGCCCGCAGATGTACATGCCCACCCTGCCGGCCTCGCGCGGCGTGAAGTCGCGCAGCTGCCGGGTGGCGGTGTCGAACAGTCGTAGGCTCACCCGCGGCAGTCTATCGGCGCGCAGGCCCCGGTCCGGACGCGTGCGGCGGTCGTCAGCGCAGCGGGACGACGAGCGCGGTGGCGAGCGCAGCGACGCCCTCGCCCCGCCCGGTCAGGCCGAGACCGTCGGTCGTCGTGCCGCTGACCGAGACGGGCGCCCCGGCCGCCGAGGAGAGGGCCGTCTCCGCCTCGTCACGGCGGGCGCCCACCTTGGGCTTGTTGCCCACGACCTGCACCGCCACGTTGCCGACCTCGAAGCCGGCCGCGCGCACGAGCCGTGCCGCCTCCGCGAGGAGCGTGACGCCCGACGCCCCGGCGAGCTCGGGCCGCGAGGTGCCGAAGTGGGCGCCCAGGTCCCCGATGCCCGCCGCGGAGAAGAGCGCGTCGCAGGCGGCGTGCGCCGCCACGTCGGCGTCGGAGTGCCCGTCGAGGCCGCGCTCGCCCGGCCAGTGCAGCCCGGCGACCCACAGCTCGCGGTCCGAGCCCTCGGGCGCGAGCGCGTGGACGTCGACGCCGATGCCGACCCGCGGCAGCGCGGTCACCGGCCGTCCTTCCAGTCGATGGGGCCGCGGTGCACCTTGTGCGGGGCCGCCTGGGCGACGGGCTTGACGACGAGGGTGTCGATGTTGACGTGCTGCGGCAGCCCGACGGCGAAGGCGATGCACCGGGCGACGTCGTCCGCCACGAGCGGCCGGTCCACGCCCTCGTAGACCTTGTCGGCCGCGGCCTGGTCGCCGTGCAGGCGGGTGAGCGAGAACTCCTCGGTCCGCACCATGCCGGGCCGGATGTCGACGACCCGGATGTTCTCGCCGTTGAGCTCGAGCCGCAGGGTCTCGGAGACGACCGACGTGCCGTGCTTGGCCGCGACGTAGCCGCCTCCACCCTCGTACACGCGCTCGCCGGCGATCGAGGACACGTCGACGATGGTCGCCCGGGCCGAGCGGCGCAGCAGTGGCAGCACGGCCTGGGTGACGCGCAACGTGCCGATGACGTTCGTCGCGTACATCCGCTCCCACTCGGCCGGGTCGGCGTCCTCGACCCGGGTGACGCCGAGGGCACCACCGGCGTTGTTGACGACGACGTCGCAGCGTCCGAGGGTCGCGACCCCGGCCTCGACGCCGGCCGTGTCGGTGACGTCCAGGACGAGCGCGCGGGCGGCCGGCCCGATCTTCTCGACGACGGCGTCCAGCTTCTCGCGTCGCCGGCCGGCGACGACCACGTCGAAGCCCTCCGCGGCGAGCCGCTCCGCGGTGGCCGCACCGATGCCGGTGCCGCCGCCGGTGATGAGGGCGAGGGGGCGGGTCGCGTCAGCGGTCTGCTCGGTCACGCGACCGAGGATAGGCGCTCGGTCGTTCGAGGTATCCGCGTGCCCCGGAGCGCGCGCGGTCACCTCGACTCGCGCCGCGAGCAGGTGGGCGGCGGTCTCGAGGTCGTCCGGGGTGGTCACCTTGAACGCGAGCCGGTCACCGTCGACGACGAGGACCGGCTCGCCGAGGCGTTCCACGAGCCCGGCGTCGTCGGTGGCCTCGCTCGAGACGGCGTGGGCTCGCGCGAGGACGTTGCGCGCGAACCCCTGCGGCGTCTGCACCGCCCGGAGGGCGGACCGGTCCGGCGTCGCGAGGACCCGGCCGGAGGCGTCGACCTGCTTGACGGTGTCGACGACCGGGGTACCGGGCACGACGGCGACGGCCCCGGCCTCCAGGGCGGCCACCACACGGGCGAAGACCTCGGGCGGCGTCAGGCAGCGGGCGGCGTCGTGGACGAGGACGAGGTCGACCGACGCGTCGAGCACGGCCAGGCCGGCAGCGACGGAGTCGCCGCGCTCGGCCCCGCCGACGACGACGGTCACGCCGGTCACGCCGGGCATCGCGTTCACGGCGTGCTCCGCGTGCTCGGCGTGCTCCGCATGCTCGGCGTGCTCCGCGTGCTCGGCGGCGGCGACGCGGCAGGCCTCCTGCGCCTCGCCCACCCGGTCGGCGGGGGCGACCACGACGAGCTGGTGCAGGTCCGGGCACGACAACGCCCCCCGCAGGGCGTGCCCGAGGAGGGGCCGCCCGGCGAGGGGCACGAACGCCTTGGGGACACCGGCCCCCAGACGCGAACCGGAGCCGGCCGCGACGACGATGACGCCGACGCGACCGGCTCCGGTGCTGCCGTTCAGGAGTGGGCTCGCCGTCAGGAGGCGAGGACCTCGTCGAGGATCGACTCCGCCTTGTCCTCGTCGGTCTTCTCCGCGAGCGCGAGCTCGGAGACGAGGATCTGACGGGCCTTGGCGAGCATCCGCTTCTCGCCGGCCGAGAGGCCACGGTCCTGGTCACGTCGCCAGAGGTCGCGGACGACCTCGGCCACCTTGATGACGTCGCCGGAGGCGAGCTTCTCGAGGTTGGCCTTGTACCGGCGGGACCAGTTGGTGGGCTCCTCGGTGTGCGGGGTGCGCAGGACCTCGAACACCCGGTCGAGACCCTCCTGCCCGACGACGTCGCGGACGCCGACGAGGTCGCAGTTCTCCGCGGGTACCTCAATCGTCAGGTCGCCCTGGGCGACCTTGAGCTTCAGGTAGAGCTTGTCCTCTCCCTTGATCGTGCGTGTGTTGATCTCCTCGATCAGTGCCGCCCCGTGGTGGGGGTACACGACCGTCTCGCCGACCTTGAAAACCATGTGCTGTTTTCCCCTTTCGCGACCTCCAGATTATCACGATCCGCAGCACACCGCGATCTCAGGATCTGGCATATGCGCAGGTCAGAGCCACAGTCGGTGATCCATCCGCCACCGTGCGCGTCTTGACAGAACGCCCGTGAACATGCTTCGCGCGAGCGCTTTCATCGCCGGTTCGGCGTCCGTTCGCCGTCGTCGGGGCGGCGCCGCGGCGAGCCGCCCCGACCCGTGACCCGCCCCGTCGGAGGCGCGAGAGCCTTGTGCCGGTGGCGTCCCCGCGCCGTCGGAGCGGCGGGCGCGGGGTTGGCCGCAGTGGGCGGAGGCCCGCCGGTAGGCTGTGCCCCGTGAAGCGTCGATCCCTCGTGCAGACCCCCGTGCGTCGCCGTGTCTCGGCGCTCGCCGCCGGTGTCGCCCTCGCCGCCGTGACGGCCGGGTGCCAGGTCAACTCCCCGGTGCAGACGGACCAGCCGTACATCCCTGCCGACGGTGTCCCGGCGGACATCGGCCAGCTGGCCGTCCGCGACCTCGTCCTCGTCGGGGACGGCAAGGGCCAGACGGTCGTCTCCGGTTCGGCGATCAACCTCGGCGCCGACCAGATGACGGTCAGGTTCGTGCCGCAGGCCACCGAGGGCTCCAGCACGGCCCCGTCCGGCTCGGAGGTCGAGCTCGGACCGCGCGAGCAGGTCGACCTGGCGACCAAGGGACTCGAGCTGTCCGGCGTCTCCTCCAAGCCCGGCACCCTCGTGCCCGTCTCCATCACCTCGAGCACCGGCGGCACGACCGTCGTCCAGGTGCCCGTGCTGCCGGCCACCGGCTACTACTCGACCGTGACGCCCGCGCCGACCACCGCGACCACCTCGACCGGCACGGCCTGACCGGCCCGTACCGCGAGCCCGACGCGAAACCGACGGCCGCCCCGCTCCTGCGGGGCGGCCGTCGGCGTCCCACGGACCCGGCCGCCCGGCCTCTGCTCGGCTCAGCCGGCCTCGAACTTGTAGCCGAGCCCGCGGACGGTGACGATGTGCACCGGGTTGGCCGGGTCGGGCTCGATCTTGGCCCGGAGCCGCTTGACGTGGACGTCGAGGGTCTTCGTGTCGCCGACGTAGTCGCTGCCCCAGACGCGGTCGATGAGCTGCATCCGGGTCAGGACGCGACCCGAGTTGCGCAGCAGCATCTCGAGCAGCTCGAACTCCTTGAGCGGCAAGGACGCCGAGTCGCCGCGGACGCTCACGGTGTGGCGCTCGACGTCCATCCGCACCGGACCGGCCTCGAGCGTCGAGGGCAGCAGGTCCTCCGGCTCGGCGAGGCGGCGCAGGACCGCCTTGACGCGGGCGAGCAGCTCACGGCTCGAGTACGGCTTGGTGACGTAGTCGTCCGCCCCGATCTCGAGGCCGACGACCTTGTCGATCTCGCTGTCCTTGGCCGTCAGCATGATGACGGGCACCGAGGAGCGCTGGCGCAGCGCACGGCACACGTCGACGCCGGACAGGCCGGGCAGCATGAGGTCGAGCAGGACGAGGTCGGCACCGTTCTTGTCGAACTCGGCCAGGCCCTCCGGGCCGGTGTCGGCGACGGCGACGTCGTAGCCCTCCTTCTTGAGCAGGTAGGAGAGCGGGTCGGAGAACGAGACCTCGTCCTCGACGATCAGGATGCGGCTCAAGGGGTGTCCTCTTCGGGATCAGACGGGTCGAGACGGTCGGAGAGATGTTCGGTAGCGGTCGGGCAGGGGGACGAACGGCGCGCACGGGCCTGCCACGGATCAGGCGACGGTGCGCGACGGCCGGTCCGGCGAGCGCGCGGGCGGGAACGAGGTGGCCGGGGCCTCACCGTCGGTCGCGCCGGGGAGCGAGGAGTCGGACGGCAGGGTTCGGGTCGCCACCGTCGCGGCGGGCAGGGTGATGGTGAACGTCGAGCCGCGACCGGGCTCGGACCAGACCCGGACGCTGCCGCCGTGGTTGTCGGCGACGTGCTTGACGATGGCCAGGCCCAGACCGGTGCCGCCCGTCGCCCGGGACCGGGCGGTGTCGATCCGGTAGAACCGCTCGAAGATCCGGTCCTGCTCCTCGGGCTCGATGCCGAGGCCCTGGTCGGTCACCGAGACGTCGACCGTGCCCGCCGGGGTGCGACGGACGGCGACGCCGACCCTGGTGTCCCGGTCGGAGTACGCGATGGCGTTGCCGACGAGGTTGCTGATCGCGGTCGTCACGAGCTCGGCGTCGCCCCACACCTCGCAGCCCGGGTCGAGGGAGCGGGCCAGCGTGATGCCGTTCTCCTCGGCGAGCAGCCTGCTGCGGTCGACGGCGTCCTCGGCGCACGCCCCGACGTCGACGAGGACGGGGTCCTTGACGACGTCCGCGCCCTGGAGCCGGGACAGCTCGACGATCTCCTTGACCAGACGCGTCAGCCGGGTCGACTCGACGCCGATGCGGGTGGCGAACCGAGCCACCGCCTCCGGGTCGTCGTGCGCGTCGCGGATGGCTTCGGCGAGCAGGGCGATGCCGCCGACCGGCGTCTTGAGCTCGTGGCTGACGTTGGCGAGGAAGTCGCGGCGGATCTCGTCGACCCGCGCTGCCTGGGTGCGGTCCTCGACGAGGACCAGGACGTGGTGCGCGCCGAGCGGTGCGACGCGGGCCGACACGACGATCCGGCCCTCGCCGATGCCCTTGCGCAGGGTCAGCTCGGCCTCCCGGATGACACCGTCGCGGCGCACGGCACGGGCGAGGTCGAGCAGCTCGGGGTGGACGAGCTCCTGCCCGCGGACGATGCCGTGGGCCACCGCGGCGGGTGAGTTGTTGACGACGCGGTCGGACGCGTCGAGGAGGACGCCGCTCGAGCGCAGCACGGCGATGACGTCCGAGACCCCGGGCGGCAGGGACGGTTCGGGAGCCGGGACACCCTCCGCGGCGCTCGCGCGGTCCGACAGGCGCACGGCGACCATCGCCAGGCCGCCCAGGGCGAGGCCGGCGATGCCACCGAGCGTTGCCGCGGTCGTCGGGTCCACGACACACAGCGTACGCACGGGCGACGCGCCCCCCGGACACCCCGGCGGCCCTCACGCGTGCGGTGAACCGAGTGTTCACCTGCCCGAACCCGCCCGTTCACGCACGGGTGCCACCCTCTGCGGGACAGGGCCGTGCCGGCCGTGTGTCGGCCGCCGCCCGGTGGCAGGCTGGGGGCGCCCAGAGCACCACCGCGACGGCCGGTCGACACCGCGACGGCACGGCCGGTGCACGTACGGCTAGCGACAGGACCAGCATGCGCGACCAGTTCCACGAGGACCTCGACACCATCACGGACCAGCTCGTCGAGCTGACCCGTCTGGCCGGGTCCGCCATCTCCCGCGCCACCACCGCTCTGCTCGACGCGGACGTCCACCTGGCGGAGTCGGTCATCGAGGCCGACCGCCAGCTCGACGACATCCGCATCGAGCTCGACGAGCTCTCCGTCGACCTGCTCGCGCGGCAGCAGCCGGTCGCGACGGACCTGCGCATCGTCGTCACCGCGATGCACATGAGCTCGGACCTCGAGCGCATGGGCGACCTCGCCCGGCACGTCGCCAAGGTGGCGCGCCTGCGCACCCCGGACTCCGCGGTGCCGGCCGAGCTGCGCTCGCACATCCTGCAGATGGGCCAGGTCGCCGAGGCGATCGTGGCCAAGTGCGGCTCGATCATCGCGAGCAAGGACGTCGCCGCGGCCATCGCGCTCGAGAAGGACGACGACGCCATGGACGAGCTGCACCGCCAGCTGTTCGCGGCGCTGCTCGACGAGAACACGTCGTGGTCGCGCAGCGCGATCCTCGACCTGACCCTCGTCGGCCGCTACTACGAGCGGTTCGCCGACCACGCCGTGTCGGTGGCCCGACGCGTCATCTACCTCGTCACCGGTGAGTACGACCAGGCGGTCGACCACGAGGACGAGGAGGATGCAGAGGCCGTCGCCTCGATCGAGGGCGGCGCCTCCGCCTGACCGTCACGCCCCGACCCGAAAGGGCCACCTCCCGTGACGGGACGTGGCCCTTCGGCGTGGTGCGGGCGGCGTCAGCGGCCCTGGTTGGCGACGGCGGCGGCCGCCTCGGCGGCGGCCTCCGGGTCGAGGTAGCGACCGCCCCGGGTGACCGGACGGAAGGCGTCGTCGAGCTCGTAGACGAGCGGCATGCCGGTCGGGATGTTGAGGCCGGCGATGTCCTCGTCGGAGATGTCGTCGAGCGTCTTGACCAGGGCCCGCAGCGAGTTGCCGTGGGCCGCGACCAGGACGGTCAGGCCGTCGGCGAGGTCGTTCTGGATCTCGTTCTCCCAGTAGGGAAGCATCCGTGCCACGACGTCCTTGAGGCACTCGGTGTCCGGCATCGCGTCACCGATGCCGGCATACCGCGCGTCGTGCGTCTGGGCGAACTCGTCCTCGCGGTCGATGGGCGGCGGCGGCACGTCGTAGGACCGACGCCACAGCATGAACTGCTCCTCGCCGTACTGCTCGAGGGTCTGCTTCTTGTTCTTGCCCTGCAGCGCGCCGTAGTGCCGCTCGTTGAGGCGCCAGTCGCGCTTGACGGGGATCCAGTGGCGGTCGGCGGCGTCGAGCGCGAGGTTGGCCGTCGTGATGGCCCGGCGCAGGACCGACGTGTGCACGATGTCGGGCAGGATCCCGGCCTCCGCGAGCTGCTGCCCGGCCCGCACACCCTCGGCGCGCCCCTTGTCGGTGAGGTCGACGTCGACCCAGCCGGTGAAGAGGTTCTTGGCGTTCCAGTCGCTTTCGCCGTGACGGACGAGGACGAGCGTGTAGGTCATGCGAGGCAGCCTAGCGACGCCGCCTCAGCCCTCGGCGGACCCGTCCAGCAGGTGACGGAAGGCCTCGAGGTTGCGCGTGGACTCGCCGCGCGAGACCCGCCAGGCCCATTCCTTCTTCATCGAGCCGAGGAAGCCGAGGGCGAGCAGCTCGTTGAAGGCGTCGTCGCTGGCGGCCAGGACGACGCCGAAGAGCTGGTCGAGGTGCTCGGCGTCGAGCGCGGCGGTCGGCACCTCCCCGCGCAGGTAGACGTCGCCGTCGGTGTCGATGGCGTACGCGACCCCTTGGAGGCGAAGGTTCTTGCGCAGCAGGGTCCGGTAGAACGCCTCGTGGTTCTCGTCCGGGTTGCGGATGACGAAGGCGCTGACGCTCGTCGTGCGGTCGCGGACGAGGAGCGAGACGACCGTCCTGAGCTTCTTCTCGCCCGGCAGCGTGACGACGTACTCACCGTCGCGGCCGCCGAGCTCCCACTCGAGGTCGACGGAGTCGAGGTAGCCGCGCAGCCCTGCCTCGGCATCGGGGCGCAGGCCCTCTGCCGGGGCGGTCACGGGATCACGGCCGTCGGCACGTCGGCAAGGCTCACGGCCTCGTCCACGGACGGCTCGGCGGTCTCGGGCGCGTCGCTGCGGGCTCGCATGGCCTGACGGTACGCGTCGAGGAGCCGGTCCGTCGTCGCACCCCAGCCGAACCCGGCGGCGTGCCGCACCGCCCGGCGGCCGAGCTCGCCGCGCCGGGCGTCGTCGAGCAGGAGGGCCTCGAGCGCGTCGGCCCACTCCCCCGTGCCGTGGCCGGGCACGAGGACGCCGGCGTCGCCCACCGCGGTGGGCAGGCCACCGACGTCGGCCGCGACGACCGGTGTGCCGCAGGCCTGCGCCTCGATCGCCACGAGGCCGAAGGACTCCGAGTGGCTAGGCACGGCGACGACGTCGGCGGCGCGGTACCAGCGGGCCAGCTCGGGGCGCGCGACCGGCGGGACGAAGCGCACGACGTCGGCGATGCCCAGTGCGGCGGCGAGCTCCTCGAGGTCGCGGGGACGGGCGAGGCCGGAACCGCTCGGGCCGCCGAGGACGGCGACGGTGAGCCGTTGGCGCCGCGTCGGGTCGCGACGCACCAGCTCGGCGGCCGCGCGGACGAGGACGTCGGGCGCCTTGAGCGGCTGGATACGACCGACGAAGAGCAGCAGGTGCCCCTCCACGGGCAGGCCGAGCTCGCGCCGCGCCTGCAGCCGGTCGCCGGGGGTGAAGGTCGACAGGTCGACGCCCGGCGGCACGACCGAGACCTTCGCCGGCGGCGCGTCGTAGAGCTCGACGAGCTCGCGGGCCTCGTCGTCGGTGTTGGCGACGAGCCGGTCCGCAGCCTCGACGACCTGCACCTCGCCGATCTCGCGACCCCGCGGCTCGGGGGTGTCGCCGTCGGCCAGGTGCAGGTTCTTGACCCGGGCCATGGTGTGCATGGTGTGGACGAGGGCGACGCGCCAGCGGTCGGCGGCCAGCCACCCGACCTGGCCGGAGAGCCAGTAGTGCGAGTGCACGAGGTCGTAGTGGTCCTCCGGCACCGAGAGCCCGGCGTGCATGATGCCGGCCGAGAACGCACAGAGCTGGCCGGGCAGGTCCTCCTTCGACAGCCCCTCGTACGGGCCGGCGGTGACGTGCCGGACCCGGACGCCGGGGACGAGGTCGGCCTCGACGGGGACGTCTCCCGTCGTGCGCCGGGTGAAGATGTCGACCTCGACGCCGCGCGCCGCCAGCTCCCTGGCCGTCTCGGCGACGTAGACGTTGAGCCCGCCCGCGTCGCCGGTGCCGGGCTGCTCCAGCGGCGAGGTGTGCACGGTGATCATCGCGACCCGCTTCGGATCGGCCTCCATCGGCATCCCTTCGTCCCGCAGCACCTGCTCGCCTGCTCTCCCCCGACTCAACCACACGCCCGATTCGATGTATTCCACGATCATGGACGACCGTCGAACCCGATCGACCCGGGCCGTAGGCTGCGGGCGTGGCCGTCCGCGTACGCCCCGTCGGGACCATCACCCGGGGCACGACGAACCCCAACCGGCTCCGACGCTGCGACCGCTGGATCGCCGGCCCGCACGCCTGGCGGCTGCGCAGGAGCCCCACGCCGCCCGTCGTCGTCGACCTCGGCTACGGCGCGTCGCCGATCACCGCGGTCGAGCTGCACGACCGGCTCCGGCAGGTGCGCCCCGACGTCCGGGTCGTCGGCATCGAGATCGACCCGCAACGCGTGGCCGCCGGGCGGCTGCTCGAGCGTGACGGGCTGGCGTTCCGCCTCGGTGGCTTCGAGGTGCCCCTCGACGGCGGCGCCCGACCGACCGTCGTGCGCGCCTTCAACGTGCTGCGCCAGTACGCCGAGGACGAGGTGTCCGACGCGTGGGCGCTCGTCCGGTCGCGCCTTGCACCCGACGGCCTGCTCGTCGACGGCACGTGCGACGAGATCGGGCGCCGCGCCGCGTGGGTCGCCGTCGACGCGTCGGGGCCGGTCAGCCTGACGCTCTCGCTGCGGCTCGGCGGGCTCGAGCGCCCGTCGGACGTCGCCGAGCGCCTCCCGAAGTCGCTCATCCACCGCAACGTGCCGGGCGAGCGCGTCCACGCGTTCCTCGCCGACCTCGACGTCGCCTGGGCACGCAGCGCTCCACAGTCGTCGTGGGGCGCCCGCCAGCGGTTCCTCGCGGCCGCCCGCGAGATGCGCGACCGGTGGCCGCTGCTCGACCGGCCTTCGAGATGGCGCCTCGGCGAGCTCACGGTGGCGTGGGAGGCCGTCGCCCCGGGTTGAGCCTCACCGGGTCCTCCCATGATTCTCACAGGGTCGCCTTTCCGCCCCGTACGTCCGCCCCCGCGTAGCATGAGCGCCATGTCGCAGGGCGGCATGGCTGCGTGGGGGCGGGGTCGTGCGGTGAGCTTCTACGCACTCGACGACGAGGGTGTGGCTGCTGTGGCGAGGTTCGTCGCAGACGGCTGGGCCCACGACGAGTACGTGGTGTCGATCTGCACTCCGCGACTTCGGCGACGCGTAGAGGGCGCGCTCGCCACCTTGGGCTGCGATCCTGCCGCCGAGGAGGGGACTCGCTACCGGCCGCTCGACCCCGATGCGTCCATCGCCGACCTCGTCGTCGACGGCTCCCTCGACGTCGACGCGTTCTGGGGCATGGTGCTCGCGCTCGTCGACCCACAGGTCGACGGCGGCCGCCCGGTGCGCGTGTTCAGCGAGACGATCTCGCTGTTGTGGCAGCGCGGGCTCGTCGAGGCCGCCGTCGAGCTCGAGGTGCTGTGGGCCGAGGCCATGGACGTCTACGGCTTCCAGCTCGTCTGCGCCTATCCCGGGGGCATGGCCGAGCACGCCGACGTCGTCGACGTCGCCCGCATCACCGCCCTGCACACCGACCTGCAGGTCGACGCCGGCACCGACCCGGACGGGTCGACAACGCCGGGCCCCCTCGGCACCATCGGCACCGGCGGAGCCGACGGCACGGCCCGCAGGGCGGTGCTCAGCCTGACCCACGCCTTCTCGCAGGTGTACCAGCCCGTCCCCGAGTCGGTACCGGCCGCGCGCCACTTCGTCCTCGACGTCCTGCGTTCGTGGGGCCACCAGGGGTTGGTGGCCGACGCGGCCCTCATCGTCTCCGAGCTGGCGACCAACGCCCTGTCCCACGCCGTCACGCCGTTCCGCGCGGTGGTTCAGCGCCTCGACGGGGGTGTACGGATCGCCGTCGAGGACGCGACCGACGCCCCGCTCGAGCGGCGCGAACCGTCCCTCGACGCCGTGGGCGGGCGCGGCGTCGACATCGTCGAGGCGCTCTCGGGCACGTGGGGATCACAGATGCTGCCGGGCGGCAAGGTGGTCTGGGCCGACCTCGACCTGCCCTGACTGGCGGGCCGGACGCACGTGTGCCGCCGGACCCAGGGCTGTCTCTTATACACATCTGACGCTGCCGACGACGGA
>NZ_JBNDHY010000100.1:0-16881 GCF_056755315.1 Monashia sp. HAY1-2A | reverse complement strand
CCGCTCTCTCCACTCTCTCTTCCGGTATACCCCCCCCCCCCCCCCCCCCCCCCCCCCCCCCCCCCCCCCCCCCCCCCCCCCCCCCCCGCTGCTCGCCGACGGCACGGACGTCCCGGCTGCCGTCGCCGAGCTCACCGGGGGCGGCAGCCACGTCGCGGTGGACGCGGTCGGCAGCGAGCAGACCTGCGCCGACGCCGTCCTCAGCCTGCGGCGCCGGGGCCGTCACGTCCAGGTGGGCCTGCTGCCCCCTGTCGACGGGCACCCGCGCGTCCCGATGGCGCGGGTCATCGGCTGGGAGCTCGACCTGCTCGGCAGCCACGGCATGGCCGCCGCCGACTACCCGGGCATGATCGAGCTCGTCGAACGCGGTCTGCTCCAACCGCAGCGTCTGGTCGAACGGACCGTCGGGCTGGAGGAGGCCGCCGCCATGCTCCCCGGGTTCGACCAGGCGACCGTCGCCGGCATGACGATGATCGACCCCAGCCGCTGACCCCGCGGGGCCGACGCGTGCCACGGAGCGCCTGGGGCACTGCGTTGCACTGCGGTGCACTGCGGCGGCTCGGGCCGGCAACGAGCGTGACGCCTACGCGAGGATCCGCCGCAGCGTGTCGACCGGGTCGCGGGTCTGGAACAGGTCCCTGCCGACGCCGACGGCCGTCGCTCCTGCGGCCAGCCACGTCGGCACGTCGGCGAGGGGGATGCCGCCGGTGGGCACCACGCGTGCCCCGGGGCAGATCGCCAGCAGGGAGCGCAGGAAGCCGATGCCGCCGACGTGAGCCGGGAAGAGCTTGGCCACGCCGCCGTGGCCGGCCGAGGCCAGGACCTCCCCCACCGTCATGCCGCCCTCCATGAAGGGGACACGTCCGGCGAGCTCCGCACGCACGGCCGGGGCCGGGCAGGGAGAGACGAGGAAGTCGGCGCCCGACTCGACGGCGGTCCGTGCCTGGTCGGCTCGCAGCACCGTGCCGAGGCCCACCATCAGCTGCGGATGGGCCGCCCGCACCTCGCCCAGTGCTGTCGGCCAGCCCGCGGTGGTGGCCGTCAGCTCGACCATGGTGAGCCCCGCGTCGACGCACCGTGCGGCGGCGTCGACCGCCTCGGCAGCGGTCGACGTGCGCAGCACCGGGATGACCCGCGCGTGAGCCACCTTCTCGGCGAAGCGCTCCTCGACCTGCACCGCTTCCTGCTCATCGCGTTCCATGGGTCCTCGCTCCTTCCTCCGCCATGGCCGCGAGCTGCTCGCGCCCGACGTGGATGCCGTGGTCACCGAGCTGCTGCAGCACCGCGCCGGCCAGGCCGTGGCCCCATCGCAGCGCGGCCTCCGGCTCCCGGTCCAGGCTGCGGGCGGCCAGGTAGCCGGCCGCGAAGGCGTCTCCGGCGCCGACCGGCTCGACCACCTCGACCCGGGGGGCCGGGACCGAGACGACCTGCGACCCCACGAAGGCCACCGCCTCGTGGGGGCCGTCCTTGACGACGAGCTCTGCAGGTGCGGGCAGCACCCGGCGCACCTCGCCGGCGTTCGCGCACCCCCAGATCTCGGCGGCCTCGTCGAGCCCCACGAACACGGTGTCCGCCTCCTGGGCGAGAGCCATGAGGACGTCGCCCGCGGTGACGGGATCCCACAGCGCCGGGCGGTAGTTGACGTCGAACGACGTGTGCACCCGGTGCGCCCCGAGGAGGTCCTGCACGAGCGCCAGGCAGTCCGCCGACAGCGCAGGGGTGATGCCGGACAGGTGCACGTGCTCCACGCCGTGGAGGGCCGGCGCGGGCACGCGCCGGTAGGTCGTGGCCGCGGACGCGCTCCGGTAGTACCGCATGGTCGTGACCGTCCCCGTGAGGTCCTTGACGTACACGCCGGTGACGCGGTCGGGATCCTCCTCCAGGTACGTGGCGTCGACCCCTGCGTCCTCCAGGGTCCGCCTCAGCCTGCGCCCGAAGGCGTCGGAGCCGACCCTCCCGGCGAAACGCGTGGGGACGCCGAGCCGGGCGAGATGGACGGCGACGTTGAGCTCCGCGCCCCCGGCGGAGACGACGAGCTCGTCAGCCGACTCGAGCGAGGCCCCCGCCGGGGCGACGAGGGAGATCAGCGCCTCGCCGACGCACAGGACGGCGCCCATCACGGGGCCTCCGTCGCCGGACGGCCACCGGGCGCCGCTCGCCGGGCCTGCAGTGCTGCGGCCACGGCGTGGAGGGCGAGGCCCTGTCCCCACAGCTGCGGCCGGTCGTCGCGGATGACGCTGTAGCCGAAGGGGACGAGCTGCAGCACCGTGCCGGCACTGACACGCGTCAGCGCACCGTCGTCGACGTAGGCCAGGGACCCAGCCACGGCGCGCCAGCCCGCCGCCCCGACCGCCTCGGACAGCCCCGGCACGACCGCGACCGCACGCAGCATGGCGGCACCGAGCCCCGCCGCCGCGGACGTCTCGAGGATCCCGGCGTTCTCCGCCTGGTCGTCGACGAGCACGCTCCACACGCCGTGCTCGGGCTGGCACGCCGTCAATGCGTCCAGCTGCCGACCGAGCCGGCCGCGCACGGCGGCGACCGTCCCGGCATCGGCGAGGTGGGGTTCACGGTCCGCGATCTCGAGGTACTCGACCGCCGACAGCGCCATCCAGGCGTTGGCCCGGCCCCAGAAGCACCGCACGGGACGACCCAGGTGGGAGCCGTGGACGAACAACCCGGTCTGCTCGTCCTGGAGGATCTCGGCGTGGGCGAGCCACTGCCGCCCCAGCTCCGACACCAGCGCCGGCTCGCTCCGCGCGACGCCGAGGTGCCCGAGGAACACGCCGCCCATGAACACCGTGTCGGCCCAGACGCCGTCGGGCCAGTGCTCGATGGCACCGTTGGCGGCCCGGGTCACCGCGGGAGAGGCCCGCAGCCACCCGAGCAGGCGGTCCGCGAGCGCGGCGCTCGACGGCCGCCCGTCGAGCACTGCCGCCGTCCCCGGAGCGAGGTGGTTGACGTGGTCCAGGACGACCTCGCCGACGGCCCGCTCGTCGAGCCAGGCCCGCACCCGGGGTGGGAACGGTCGTCCCGCGGCGTCGGCGAAACGGATGAGGCCGAGCAGGCACACGCCCTCGCCCCAGAAGAAGTCGGGCAGCCCGTCGCGCCAGGTGCGCTCCTCGATCTGCTCGCCGAGCCGGACCAGCGCCGCGGCGTCGAGGCCGGGTCCCGCCAGCGGCGGCCGCGGCGCAGCGGCGAGGCGGCTCGAGGTGAGGTCATGCCCGGCCATGACCG
Source organism: Monashia sp. HAY1-2A (assembly GCF_056755315.1). Lineage (NCBI taxonomy): Bacteria > Bacillati > Actinomycetota > Actinomycetes > Micrococcales > Intrasporangiaceae > Intrasporangium > Monashia sp. HAY1-2A. Next base: position 13,644 of record NZ_JBNDHY010000100.1, on the reverse strand, counting down.
GCCCCCCGGGTGTCGAGCAGGGACGCCTCGACGCCACTCTCGGGGTGGGTCCGACGGCCTCGGTCGTAGTCGATGACGAGCCGTTCGCCCTCCCACTCGACCTCGAGCCGGTCCGCGCCGAGAACCTGCCGGCAGGCGGGGTTGTCCAGGTGCGGAGGATCCTCCGGGGTCCCGTCGACCCCGAGGGAGGTGTCGCGTCCGTCGACGACGAACGCGGTGTCCCACCCGAGCTGGAGGGTCCGGCCGTCACGGGACGTCCACGTCACCGTAGGGTTCCTGCGGCTGCTGTCGAAGACCGGGTCACGCAGCGCGGCAACGAAGTCCGCGAAGCTGCCGTCGACCGCTCGACGACCCACTGTCGCGACGTAGGCGGTCCCGTCACCCACCGGCCACCAGCACTGCCACGCCTCGTCGCCCGTGGTCTGGGGGGTGAAGCCCCCGGCCGTGGCGACCGCGACGTAGCCGTCACCGACCCGTCCCACGAGCCAGGGTCCCTGCTGCTGCCACTCGTCGAAGAGGTCGGCGGGGAACCACAGGTGGGTGGTGCCGAACCTGTCGTCGTCGGGGATGCGGTGCAGCACGAGAACGGTGTCCCGGTGCTGGTGGGCACGCGGCAGGACCCGCTGCCCGGCCCAGGCGCTCGGCCGGGCCGAGGACCCGATCGTCGATGCCGCAGGATGCGTCGCGAACACCTGGACCTCCGACCCGAGCGTCGCGCCCCAGACGTGCTCCTGCAGGCCCGGGAGCCCGGCGCGGTAGTCCTGCACGCTCGAGAGCATGGCGTCGGGCGTGCGCCACACCCGGAGGTCCGACCCGTACGGGCGGGCGAGCAGGTCATGGTGCAGGCGGTACTCGCCGCGGTAGACCTGCCGGCCGTCCCACCCGTCGGGCTCGGCGCGGGCGACGGACCGGATCACCGGCGGCATCGTGTAGTGGCGAGCCGTGGCGAGGACCGTCGCCGGGAGGACGGCGTCGTTGAGGGCGCCGACTCCCCACAGCAGCACCATGATCGGCGCGGTCTCCTCGAAGCGGGCCGATCGAAGGGTGTGCGTGTACGAGCGACCGTGCGCGGCTGCGTGCACGCCCTGCCACGAGTTCGTGGCCAGGGTCAGCAGGACCTTGTCGAGCAGCGCCTCGGCAAGGAGCCTCAGCTCCTGCGACCTCGCGAGCTCGACAAGCGAGACGAGCGCGAAGCAGTCGATGGCGAGATAGGCGTTCGAGTCGAACTCGCTGAACCCGCCGGCGAGCTTGCGACGCATCCACTCCTCGGCCAGAGGCGCGGCATGCTCGGCGTGCTCGCGTCCGGTCCAGCCGGAGTTGGTGAACGTCTCGTCGGCGAACATCTCGCCGACGAGGAGCTCGGCGGTGTGCCAGACGAACTGGTGGTTCTCGGTGAAGTAGCACATGGCGTCGAGACCCGGCTGGTCGATCCAGTACTTGAAGCCGGTCAGCGCACGGCGGACCCTGTCGCGGTCGCCGTCGCGCCACGACTCCTCGGGCAGCCGGTGCCACAGGTGCACCAGGCCGACCGCCTCGAAGTCGGCACAGTCGTACCGGGCCCCGATCATGCGCAGCGGTGTCTCGAGGTCGGCCGAGTCGACAGGACGGTCCGGGTCGAGCGCGTGCCGGGCGAGGGCGCGGGCCGACCCCGGCACGGCCGCCGCGCTGTGGCGCAACAGCCGCTCGCGCCAGGCGTCCGGCGTCTCGTCGGGGGCGTCCACCCGGGGGACTTCCGCCAGGGAGGCGACGCGGGCCGTGCGACACACGGGGACGTCGTCGCGGTCGACCCGCAGCGTCAGCTCGGTCTCACCGGTGCTGAGCATCGACGCCGCGCCCTCCGAGTCGGCCCCGTGGGGCTGGGCGAGGTCGAGGACCGCGCTCCCCCCGTCGAGCACGAGCGTCCTGTCGGGCCCTCCGGACACCGAGGCGCGCAGCCTGGCACCACGGGGACCACTGATGCGCGTCGTCCCGTCCCTGCTGGCCCACGGCCCCACCGCGAGGGACTCGAGCAGCTGCTCGGCGCTCCGCGAGGCGTGCTCGTCCGCGCCGGGCGACGGGATGACCACGCGCACCGGGAGCCCGTCGACGCGGACCGACACGATGTGCCGGCACTCCCGGAAGGCCACCTGCCAGGTGGCGACGTGCAGGGTGGTCGTCCCGGACTCGAGACGGACCCGCACGCGGTGGGAGATCGGCTCCATGTAGCTGAACTCGTCCGTGCGCAGCACCGGCGAGCCGTCGACGAACGCCACCACCGGACCCGTGCTCGCGATCTCGAGGTCGCGGTACTCGGCCTGGTCGACCTCGAGCGTCGTGGCGCAGACGGAGTGCCGGTACTCGGGCGTGAAGCAGAACCGGCTCCAGTCGACGAAGCCGTCGGCGCCCGTGTGGACGCGCTGCCACCGTCCCGTCGACGCGGCGTCGGCGTGCGAACGGGTCCACGTGAGCGCACCGCCTTCGACCACGGTCGGCAGCGGCTGGTCGGCCAGTAGCGGGTGGAGCGCGTGCAACCGTCGCTTGAGCGGCGCGACGTCGGGACCGTTCGTCAGAACCCACCTGCCGTCGGGGCCCCACGGGCTCCCCTGCGCGTCGAGGAGCTGCCCGAGATCGTCGCACGGCGCGCTCCAGGCGGGGCTCACGAGCCAGTCCCGGATGAGGCCCCGCTCGTCGAGGGTGTGCACGGTCCGTCCCGGCGGCGTGGCCGGTGGGTCGGTGGGGATCACTTGATGGCACCTTGGGAGAGTCCGGCGATGATCTGCCGCTGCAGCAGCAGGAAGATGACCACGATCGGCACGATGGTGACGACCGAGACGGCGAGGATCTGGTTGAACGGGATGGCCTGCTGGCTGGCGAACCGGGCGATGGCCACCGGGATGGTCTGCTTCGACTCGTCCTGCGCGACGATGAGCGGCCACAGGAAGTCGTTCCAGCGCCAGATCACCGAGAAGATCGCGACGACCGCGAGCGCGGGACGACTGAGCGGCAAGATGATCCGCCAGAAGATGGCCCACTCCCCCGCGCCGTCGACACGTGCCGCCTCGATCATCTCGTCGGGGAGGGTCAGCATGTACTGCCGGAGCAGGAACACGCCAGTGGGCGTCGCGGCCGGCGGGATGATGAGCCCGAGCAGGGAGTTGGTGAGCCCGAGCGAGGAGACGACCTGGTACACCGGCAGAAGGATCACCTGGAGCGGGATCATGATCGTGGCCAGCGTGATGAGGAAGAACACCGTGCGGCCCCGGAAGTTGTACTTGGCCAGGGCGTAGGCCGCCATCGAGTTGATCGCGAGGGTGAGAACGGTGGCCGCCACGGTGACGATCAGGCTGTTCGTCAGGTAGCGGCTGAAGTCGAACGCCTGCAGGCCGCTCGTGTAGTTGTCGACCGTAGGGTTCTGCGGCCACAGCGTCGGTGGCGTCTGCGCCAGCTCCTCGGCGCTCTTGAACGAGGAGAGGGCAGCCCACACCAGTGGGGCGACGACGACCATCGCGCCGGCGACGAGCAGCGTCGTCCGCACGACGGTGCTCGTCGACGGCGGCCGGCCCGACGTCGATGTCCACGCCGACGGCCTCCGCTCGGGAGCGCGCGCCGCGGTGTCGGCGGCGGTGAGGGTGCTCGTCATATCGCATCGCTCCTTCGCCCGAGGACGTAGTTCGCGAACGTCACCGCGAACACCACGACGAAGAGGATCACCGCGGCCGCGCTCGCGAGACCGTACTCGATCGGGTAGCTGAACCCGTTCTCGTAGATGTACTGGACCATCAGGGTCGTGGCGCTCACGGGGCCGCCACCGGTGAGCGTGAAGATGAAGTCGAAGGACTGGAAGCCGGCGATCGTCGCCAGGATGATGACGACCATCAACGTCGGCCGCAGCAGCGGCAGGGTGATGAGGCGGATCGCCTGCCATGGGGTCGTGCCGTCGATCCGGGCCGCCTCGTAGAGCGAGCCGTCGATCGACTGGAGACCCGACATGAGGATCATCGCGTAGAAGCCGAGGTGGATCCATGTCCCCACGATGACGATCGCGACCATCGCCAGACCCGGCTCGACGAGCCAGCCGGGCTGGCCGAGCCCGACGGCCGACAGCGCCTGGTTCACCATGCCGCGCTCCCGGTCGAAGGCCGCCCTCCAGACGATGCCCACGACCACGGGCGAGATGACGATCGGCAGGAAGTAGGCCGCGCTGATGGCGCCGCGCCCCCGACGCTGGGCGTTGATCATCAGCGCGAGGGCCATCGCCAGGACGGTGGAGACGAGGACGAAGCCGACGGTGAAGACCACGGTGTGACGAACCACCGCCCAGAACTCCTCGTCGCTGAGGATCGCCCGGTAGTTCCCCGTCCCGACCGGTTTGAAGGTCCGGCCGTTGCTGCTGTCGTAGAAGCTGAGGTTGAAGCCGTTCGCCGCCGGCCAGATCGTGAAGACCGCGAAGATCAGCATGTTGGGCAGCAGGAACAGGTAGGGCGCGAGCCTGCGGGTGTTGAGTCGCCCTCGTGGCGGCCGTTCCCGGGCAGGAGCGGAAGCGGTGGTCGTCATTTCGCGCCCTGGATGGCCTTGTCGATCTCAGCGGACAGGTTGGTGACCGCGGTGGCCACATCCTGCTGACCGGCGACCACCTTGTCCGTCTCGGCGACCAGCGCCTTGCCCGCGTTCGAGAACGCCGGGTCGAAGCCCGCCGGCCAGGTGTCCTCTGGCGTCTGGCTGATCTGCGAGAGGAACACCTTCATGTCGGCGTCGTGGGTGGGGTAGTCGACACCCTTGTCGGTGAGGTCCTTCCGGGTGGGCAGCCAGAAGGCCGTCTTGTCGATCTCGGCCTGGTTCTCGGCCCGGTTCATCCACTGGACGAAGGCCGCCGCGAGGACCGGCTCCTTGCTGTTCTTGAACGCCACCATGAACTTGCCTCCGGGGAAGCCGCCGCAGCGCTCCTCGCACGGGTTGGGCACGGCGGCCCAGCTGAACTTCGCACTCGCGGCGAAGGCGCCGACCTGCCACGGGCCGGAGAGGTAGACCGGGACCTGCTTGGCCAGGAAGATCTCGTTGGCACCCGAGTACTTGCTCCCCGAACCCAGCCAGAAGTCCTTCGGCGAGGCGTTGCTCTTGACCAGGTCGGTGAAGAACGTCAGCGCCTTGGTGGCCTTCGCCTTGTCCAGGGCGTTCGTGCCGCCCTTGCCGATCATGACGGTGCCGTACTGGCTCAGCACCGTGCTGAGGCGGTTGCCGGACTTGTCGATGGCGACGGCGTAGGGCATCTGGTTCGCCGCGGCCACCTTCTTGGCCGAGCTCACGAGCTCGTCCCAGGTCCACTTGGCCGGTACGGCGACGCCGGCCTTCTTGAAGGCGTCCACATTGATGAAGGGCCCGTTGACCGTGGCGTCGCTCGGCACGGCGTACATGTGACCTGCGGCGTCCTGGGCGGTGCCGGCGGCGCCGGTGGAGAACTCCGACGCGTAGTCGCTGCCGAAGTACTGCTTGAAGTCGACGGCATCGTCCACGTAGGGGTGCCAGTCGGCGACTCGCGCGACCTCGGGGGCGTTGCCGCCCGACAACCGCGCCTGCAGCGAGGTGTTGATGTCGGCGAACGGGACGATCTGCAGGTTGACCTTCGCCCCGGTCTCCTGCTCGAACTTCGCGATCGCGTCCCTCGTCGCCTTCTCGTCAGGCCCGTCCGTGAAGTACACGTACGTGAGGGTCTTGCCCTTGAAGCTCTTGAAGTCCACCGTCGCGGGGGCGCTCTGCCCGCCGGAGGAGCTCTCCGCGGTTCCGGGCGCACACGCCGCCAACGTGACCGCCAGCGCCACACACGCCAGGCCTCCGATCGTGGTCTGGGCTCGCATCTGTCCTCCACCTCTCTGTGGATGTCTCTCGGGGCCGTCCGAGCCGCTGCCGTTGGCTCTGGCGCACTCCACTGGTCACGTGCATACTGGTGCCTATTCCGCTGGAAGGGAAGTACTTCCCGTCAGGCGGGAAGCCATCCGGACTCCCGAAGGAAGCGCACATGACTGACGTAAGGCTGGCCACCCACCCGTCCGAGCTCGACGCGATGACGACATCGGACCTGCGTGGCCGGTTCCTCGTGGAGGACCTCTTCGCCCCGGGCGAGGTGCGCTTCTGCCTGAGCCACTCCGACCGGGTGCTGATCGGCGGTGCGGTGCCCGACGGCAACGTGCTGACCGTCACCGCGCCGGACGAGATCCGTGCGCAGAACCTCTGCGACCGGCGCGAGCTCGGCGTGGTGTGCCTCTCCGGCTCGGGCGCGGTCGTCACCGACGGCACGACCCACGAGCTGGACGCCGAGGACATCCTCTACGTCGGCGCGGGGACAGGCACCGTCGAGCTCTCCGGAGAGGCGACGTTCTACCTCGTCTCCGTACCGGCCCACCGCCCCCTTCCCACCACGCTCGTGCCGCGCGAGGAGGCCGACACCGTGGAGGTCGGCGACGACGCGGCAGCAAGTCGTCGCACCATCCGCAAGTACGTCGCGGGAGGCCGGGTCGAGTCCTGCGAGCTGGCCATCGGCATCACGACGCTCGAGCCGGGCAGCGTGTGGAACACCATGCCGTGCCACACCCACGACCGGCGCACCGAGATCTACCTGTACTTCGGCCTGCCCTCGAGTGAGCGCGTCATCCACCTGTGCGGTCGGCCGCAGAGCACGCGCAGCATCGTCGTCGCGGACCAGCAGGCGGTCATCAGCCCGCCGTGGTCGGTGCACTTCGGGGCGGGCACCGCGCCGTACAAGTTCGTCTGGGCGACCGGAGGGGAGAACCTCGCCTACGACGACATGGACCCGGTGGCCACGGAGGCCCTCTCGTGATCGAGTCGATGTTCGGGCTCTCGGGGAAGGCGGCCCTCGTCACCGGCGCCGGTCGAGGGATCGGGGCGGCCGTCGCGAGAGGGCTCGCCGCGGCAGGCGCCGACGTGATCCTCTGGGGCCGTAGCGAGTCCGGCCTGCGTGAGACGGCCGACGCGTGCTCGCAGCTGAGTCGGAAGGTGACCACCGTCTCCGGGGACCTGTCGGACCCCCGCGCAACGGCGACCACCGCGCGCGAGCTGGCCGCGGAGCAGCGCATCGACATCCTCGTGAACAACGCCGGGACCATCTCGCGGGCCCCCGCCCTCGACGTGGACTACGCGGACTGGCGCGCCGTCCTCGACACCAACCTCGACTCGGCCTTCGTGCTGGCCCAGGTCGTCGGCGCCGGCATGGTCGAGCGCGGGGCGGGCTCGGTGATCAGCACCGCGTCGCTGCTGTCCTTCCAGGGCGGAATCAACGTGCCGTCCTACACCGCGAGCAAGCACGCCCTCGTCGGCCTGACCAAGGCCCTCGCCAACGAGTGGGCCGACCGCGGGGTGACCGTGAACGCGGTGGCGCCCGGGTACATCAGCACCGACAACACCACCGCCCTGCGCGAGGACCCCGAGCGTGAGCACGCCATCCGCTCCAGGATCCCGGCGGGGCGGTGGGGGACGCCGGACGACGTCGTGGGAGCCGTCGTGTTCCTCGCCGGTCCGTCGGCGAGGTACGTCACGGGCCACACGCTCGTCGTCGACGGCGGGTGGTTGGCGAGATGACCGGGCCACGCGCAGGCGCGGTGCCCGGAGCGTCGGCCGTCGACCGGACGGGTGCGGTCGCCAAGGTCGTCCGCGTCGTGGAGGCCCTCACCGAGCACTCCGGGGTCTCCGAGATCAGCAGGTCCACGGGCCTGTCGACCTCCACGGTGCACCGCATCATCCAGGAGCTCGTGGCCCTCGGATGGGTTCGCGGCGACGGCGAGCACGGCTACCTGCCGGGCGTGGGGCTGCTGACCATCGCCGCCAGAGCGGACTTCGAGGCAGGCATGCCCCTCGTCGAGCCGATTCTCAAGGGGCTCAGGGACGCCACGACACACACCGTCCACTTCGCCCTGCGCCAGGGGGATCTCGCGGTCTACGTGGCCAAGATCGAGGGTCTTCGCGCGTACGAGATGCGCAGCCGCGTGGGGCTGGCCATCCCGCTGCACAGCACCGGCATCGGCAAGGCGCTGCTCGCCGGACTGCCGGAGTCGGAGGTCCGTGCGCTGCTCGAGCGCTCCGGCATGCCCCCGATGACGCCGAGGACCATCACCGACCCGGACGCCATGATCCAGCACCTGCACTCGGTCTCCCGGCGCGGCTACGCGATCGACGACGAGGAGAACGAGGAGCACACCCGATGCATCGCAGCCGTGGTGCGCGACCACCGAGGTGCCGCGATCGGTGGGATCAGCATGTCCGCCATGGCCTTCGAGATCGACGAGAAGCGAGCCCAGCAGCTCGCCCCGCTCGTCATGGCCGCGGCGCGCAACGTCTCCCAGGCGCTCGGACACCGCGGCGCCGGTGACCTGCCCGGCGCCCAGCGCACGAGGTAGCCGGCGATGGCGGAGTTCGTCGGTGCGATCGACCAGGGCACGACCAGCACGAGGTTCATGGTCTTCGACCATGCGGGACGGGTCGTGGCCTCGCATCGGGCCGAGCACGGACAGCACATGCCACGGCCCGGCTGGATCGAGCACGACCCCGTCGAGCTCTGGCGCGACACGCGGACGACCATCGAGGTGGCGCTCGAGGGCGCCGGCCTGACGGCCACCGACCTTGCCGCCGTCGGGATCACCAACCAGCGGGAGACCACGCTCGTCTGGGACCGACTGACGGGCAAGCCTTTTCACAACGCCATCGTCTGGCAGGACACCCGCACCGACCGTATCGCCGCCGAGCTGCTGCGTGACGGCCGCGGTGACGTCATCCGGGAGCGCACCGGCCTGCCGCCGTCGGCGTACTTCTCGGGGGGCAAGCTCCAGTGGCTGCTCGAGAACGTCGACGGCCTCCGCGCCGCGGCCGAGTCCGGGCGAGCCCTGTTCGGGACGGTCGACACCTGGCTGGTGTGGAACCTCACCGGCGGACCTTCGAGCGGGTCACACGTCACCGACCCCACCAACGCGAGCCGCACCATGCTCATGGACCTTCGGACCCTCGACTGGGACGAGGAGCTGCTGGGCTTCTTCGGCGTGCCGCGACGCATGCTGCCCGAGATCCGCCCGTCCGCAGACCCGGCCCACCACGGCACCACGTGCGTGGACGGGCCCTTCCGTGGTGCCGTCCCTGTGGCCGGAGTCCTCGGGGACCAGCAGGCCGCAGCCGTGGGCCAGCTGTGCTTCGACCCGGGCGACGCGAAGAACACGTACGGCACCGGGAACTTCCTCCTGCTCAACACCGGCCGCGAGATCGTCCGCTCCGTGCACGGTCTGGTCACGACCGTCGCCTACCAGCTGGGTGGCGATGCCCCCGTCTACGCGCTCGAGGGCTCCGTGGCGGTGACCGGCTCTGCCATCCAGTGGCTCCGGGACCAGCTGGGCATCATCGGCGACGCCGCCGAGACCGAAGCCCTGGCCGGCAGCACGGCGGGCACGGACGGGCTGTACTTCGTCCCCGCCTTCTCGGGCCTCTTCGCCCCGCACTGGCGACCGGACGCCCGGGGCGCCATCGTCGGGCTGTCCCGGTTCCACACCCGCGCCCACCTGGCCCGCGCTGCGCTCGAGTCCATCTGCTACCAGTCCAGGGACGTCGTCGCGGCGATGGAGCAGGACAGCGGGATCACCCTCGGCACGCTGTGGGTCGACGGCGGCGTCACCGCCAACGGTTTCGCCATGCAGGCCCAGGCCGACATCCTCGGGATCCCGGTGACCCGTCCTGCCGTCGCCGAGACCACCGCGCTGGGTGCGGCCTACGCCGCCGGCCTGGCGACGGGCTTCTGGTCGGGGACCGACGAGCTCAGGGCGAACCGCCAGGAGTCCCGGTGCTGGCTGCCGACCTGGACCGCGGAGGAGCGGGCCGACGGATACCGCCTCTGGCACAAGGCCGTTCAACGAACGCTCGACTGGGTCTGAGCGCGATGAGGAGAAGATGATGCAGTCTGAGAACGCAGCGCTCGGGCCCCGGCAGCGGCGTGATGCGCTGGCCCGGCTGGCCGTGCAGGAGTTCGACGTCGCCGTGGTGGGAGCCGGTGTCGTCGGGGCGGGGATCGCCCTGGACGCCGCCACCCGCGGGCTGTCCGTCGCGCTGCTCGAGGCCCGCGACTACGCGTCGGGCACCTCCAGCCGGTCGAGCAAGCTCATCCACGGCGGGCTGCGGTATCTCGAGCAGCTCGAGCTCGGCCTGGTCCGTGAGGCGCTGAGGGAACGGTCCCTCATCCTCAACCGGCTGGCGCCCCACCTCGCTCGCCCCGTCCCGTTCCTCTACCCCCTCCGGCACCGGGCGTGGGAGCGTGTGTACGTCGGCAGCGGCGTGGCGCTCTACGACGTGCTCGGTGGCCGGCACGGCGTCCCGTCCCACCGGCACCTGACGCGCGCCGGCGCCCGGGCCCTGTTCCCGTCGCTGCGTCGGGACGCCCTGGTCGGAGCCGTCCGCTACAACGACGGGCAGGTCGACGACGCACGCCTCACGATGATGCTGGCGCGCACCGCCCACCAGTACGGCGCGGTCTGTGCGCCGAGCACCCGGGTCACCGGCTTCCGGCGCGACGGAGACCGGGTCACCGGCGTCGTCGTGAGCGACCTCGAGGGCGGCGGACGGATCGAGGTCCGTGCCGAGCACACGATCAACGCCGCCGGTGTCTGGACCGACGAGATCCAGCAGATCGTCGGAGGGCGAGGACAACTCCGCGTCCGCGCGTCCAAGGGCATCCATCTCGTCGTGCCGCGTGACCGCATCGACGCCACGGTCGGCCTCATCAGCCGCACCGAGAAGAGCGTGCTGTTCGTGATCCCCTGGGAGAACCACTGGATCATCGGGACGACCGACACCGACTGGGACCTCGACCTCGCGCATCCCGCAGCGAGCCGGTCGGACATCGACTACCTCCTGGACCAGGTCAACCGGCTCCTGACGACCCCCCTGACGCACGACGACATCCAGGGCGTGTACGCCGGCCTGCGCCCCCTGCTGCAGGGCGAGTCGGACGCGACCAGCCAGCTGTCCCGGGAGCATGCGGTGGTCACCCCGGTCGACGGCCTGACCATGGTCGCCGGGGGGAAGTACACCACCTACCGCGTCATGGCCAAGGACGCCCTCGACGCTGCCCTGCGCCCCCTCGGGCCGGCGGTCCCCGCCTGCGTCACCGAACAGGTCCCGGTCATCGGCGCCGACGGCTTTGCGGCCCTGTGGAACTCACGGCATCGCCTGGCCGCACAGTCGGGCCTGCACGTGGCGCGGATCGAGCACCTGCTGCACCGCTACGGGACGCTGGTCCACGAGCTGCTCCGGCTCGTCGCGGACCAGCCCTCGCTCGGCCGTCCTCTGGAGGGTGCGCCGGACTACCTGGCCGTCGAGGCCCACTACGGCGCGAGCCACGAGGGCGCCCTGCACCTCGACGACCTGCTGGCTCGACGGATGCGCATCAGCATCGAGACGTTCGACCGTGGACTCGACGCGGCACCCGAGGTCGCGCGGATCGTCGCGCCCGTCCTCGGCTGGTCCGACGACGACATCGCCCGCGAGATCGAGCACTACCGAGCACGTGTCCTTGCGGAACGGGAGTCGCAGCAACAGCCGGACGACCACACCGCGGACGCCGCCCGCCTCGGCGCCCCCGACGTGCGCCTGACCGTGGGGCGCCTCGGGCAGGCCGGCCCGGCCCTCTCGCGGGGTCCACGCTGAGGCGGCCGCCCCTGCCGGCCGGAGTCAGGCCGGCTGGGTCACCAGCATCCGCCCGCGCACCTCGCCGGCCGCGAGCAGCGAGCCCATCCGGCTCGACTGCTCCTCGGCCGCCTGCCAGCGGGGGTCGCCCCCGTGGCGGCGTTCGAGCTCGGCCTGGACGGTCGCCGTCGCCTCCTCCCAGTCAGCGGGGAGCGCGGCGAAGTCGTCGGTCCACCCACTGGCCACCGCCCGGAGCGACGCTCGGTCGAGCAGCTCGTCGAGGGCCTCGACGGTGGGAAACGTGTTGCCCTCCGGCGGTTCCAGGCCGAGGTCTCCGGGGTGGGCGGCGCAGTAGACGACCAGACCGAAGCGCGCCTCGCGCCGCAGCACCCGCCGGATCTCGGCCAGGTACGCCGGCTGGTCGTCGACCGTGCACAGCACGCCGAGACTCCACCCGGTCCCGATCACGCCGCTCGCGATCGGCAGCCGGCTGCCTGCCTGGATCGCCGGTAGGCCGAACAGGGACCGGGCCGCCCGACAGGCTCCCGGCTCGGGGTCGGTGAGCACGGGACGGACGCCGGTCTCCCGCGCCGCGAAGGCGGCCGGTCCACCCACGCCGGCCCCGCAGTCCAGGAAGACCTCGTCGGGTTCGGGCCGCAGGTGGCCCAGCAGCCAGCGCAGGGCACCGGGACTGCCACTGCCGCGACAGCCGGCGGGGATGCGGTGGGCGGGGTCCAGCCCCGCGACGACGTCCGCGGTCCACGCCGCGACGGTGTCGAACTCGGCGTCCATCGAGTCGGCGGAGTCGCTCACCCCCGGACTCCCTTCGCCGTTCGGACCCGTCGTCCGATCTCGGCCTGGATCTCGGCGGCGGCCTGCACGCCGTGCGCCGACGCGAGCCCGGAAAGGTTCACCCCGGCGACGCCCGGCAGCCCCAGCAGGTTGACGGCCTCGTCCACGGCAGCCGCGATGCCGGCCTCGACGGGGTCGTCGGCCGTCAGTACCTTCTCCAGGCGTTCCGGTGCGATCTGCAGGCCGGGCAGGGCCGCGAGCACGGCCGCGGAGCGGTGGTCGGTGAACACGACGACCGAGGCGATCACCGGCATGCGCAGCCCGGCCGCCTGAGCCGCGTCGAGGAACCGGCGGAGCTCCGTCGCCGTGGCCACGTGGTTCAGGACACCCACGCGCGCACCGACCCGCTGCTTGTGCACCAGCCTCAGGGGCCGCAGGTCCACGGGGCGGGCCGCAGGCGTCTCCGCAACCGCCGCGCACAGCCCCGACGAGGCGGCCAGGGCGGCCAGCCGGGTGCCGTCGAGGTCGAAGATCTGGGTCACGTCGGGGCGGACGTCGAACGCCCGGCCGTCGCCGGTCACGCACAGGACCGTGGCCAGCCGGTCCAGGGCGAGGGCGTGCAGCTCCTGCTCGAGGCTGACGCGGTTGCGGTCCCGGCAGGCCAGGGTCACCCAGGGCACGACGCCGGCGTCGGCGATCAGACGGGCCAGCGTGCTCGGCGGGAAGTCGGGGCGGTCCTGGTGCTCGCCGACCAGGACCGCGTCGCAGCTCGGCGCGAGCAGCCGGGCCGTCGAGCGCAGCGTGTGCGCGTCGGCCGGTGGCACGCTCAAGTCGGTGAGGACCATCGGCACCCGCAACGCGTCGGGCGGGTCCGGGGAACGGTCGAGGGATGCTGCGCCCAGGCCGACGACGAGGTCGTCCGAGGGGTCGGTCAGCCGGTCGAACACGCACGGCGCCGCGACCATCTCGCAGTCACCGTCGGTCCGGACACCGCCGCAGGGCCCGTACACCATCCGCTTGGGGCAGCCGGGGGCCGGCCGCTGAGACGACAGCTGCACGCCTCACAGACTGTCAGGTCCGATGCCGACACGGCGGCGGCAGCATGGGACGAGGGCCCGGAAGGGTTGCCGAACAAGCGCGCGAGCGGCGCGCGGTGCGGGGTCCTGACGCTGTCTCTTATACACATCTGACGCTGCCGACGACGGA
>NZ_JBNDHY010000099.1:0-17007 GCF_056755315.1 Monashia sp. HAY1-2A | reverse complement strand
TGCTCCGTGGTCCCGGCCGCCGGTCCGTCCTCGCCCCTGGAGCGACGCAGCAGCATCCGGATGCCGCGCTCGCGCCCTCCGCGTTCGCCCGGACCTCGCCCCGGACGGCCGTCCTGCGCAGGGTCCGGGCGAACGGACGCCTCGGACCGGTCGGCGGCGCTGGCGACGAGCGCGGGCGTCATGAGCTCGGTCAGGGCCGCGGCCACGTCACCGCCGAGCCGGAACCGGACCCGGAACCCCGACGGGTGGGCGACGATGCGCAGCAGCGGCGACAACCGGACCGTCGAGACCGCCGCGCTCGTGGCCGCCCGGTCGACCACCGGCAGCGGTGCCCGCAGCCTCGAGTCGAGGACGGCAGCCGGGTCCGCGCCGACGGGCGTGCCCTCGAGCGCCGCCAGCGCGTGGCCGCCGTCGAGGGCCGAGGCGTCGAAGGCGTCGAACGCGCCACGGGGTCGGTAGTACTCGCGCCCCGAGCGCTTGTACACCCCCGACCCGCGCGCCGCACCACGGAAGGCGGCACCCGCCGAGCTGCCGTACGTGCCACCGCCGGCCGGGCCACCGGACCCCGGGCTCGCACGCATCGAGCTGCCGTAGCCGCCGTGCACGGCACCGCCCCGGCGTCCGCGCTCGGGAAACAGGGCCGCGAGCGAGACCGTCGACTGGGCCGCCACCGTCGCGACGGGGAAGGAGACCTGGGACAGGCGGCCCAGGTCACGCACGCCGCGCGGTACGTCCGGTTCGCCGTCCATCGTCCAGAACGTCCAGCGCACCGGCGGATCCGGCCATTCCGGTTCGGGCAGCCAGTCGTCCGCCGGCACCCACGAGGTCGGCGGCGCCGGCCACCCCGGCGGCGGGTTGAAACGTACGGTCAGCACAGGGCCCCCTAGACCCTGCCTCGTCACCCGCCCCCACGGGAACCGAGACATCGCCCGGCACGCCACCGAGGCCGGTTGCCTGTACGTGCCGTTCGCAGCGTAACGCCGTCACGGGTTCCGTTGCAGCGGAGGGCAGTCCGGGTTCCGGACGTGTCCCGATGTGTCCCGATGTGTCCCGCCGACGTCTCCGTCGCCGGGCCCCGCCGATGTCCCTGTCGTGTCCACCGGGCGGCCGAGAGCGGTCAGCCGGCGGAGCCCTCGACCGCACCGCCGAGGACGGCGTCGACGGCTTCGTCCTCGAGCGCGGCGACGCACGCGCCGACGACCGCCTCGATGTCCGCCTCCGGCTCGAGCGGGGCCAGGTCGTTGGTCGCTCCCTCGAAGCGCATCGGCCGGGCGGCGGCGCTGACGAGCAGGGGCAACGGGTCGGCCGAGGCCGGCCGCAGCGTCACGGCCTCGCGGCTCAGGCTGCCGAGGTAGACCGGCTCGAGGCCGGTGCCGCCCTCGGTCGGGCGGACGACGAGGACGTGGACGTCGTCGGCGGCGACGGCGACGCTGATCGCGTGGCGTGCCGTCGCGAGGGCGAGCGAGGCGAGGCCGCCGAGGTAGACGGCGTTGCGCTCGGCGGGCGTTCGGCGGCGCAGCATCGGTCGCCCGTTGCCCGACAGGCCCGGGCCGCGCTCGCCGACGATGTCCGGACGCGGGTAGCGGGCGACCACGGTGACGTAACCGCGCGCGCCGTCCTCGGACCAGCCGGCGTCGATGCAGGTGCACGTCCCGCCGCCCGCGGCGAACTCCGCGTCGAGCTCGGCGATGACGGTGACCCGGTCGTTGCGGGCGAGGTCGGCCCACCGGTCCTCGAGGGCCGTGGCGCGGTGCTGCCCGACGACGGCGTGGGACACCTCGGCGGCGGCGGCGAACGCGTCGGCCTGCACCTCGGCGTCCTGGCGAGCGGCCGAACGCGCCGAGAACCGGAACACCGGCACCGGCCGGCGCGCGGCGCGCAGGGCCCTGCGGTACAGGTCCTTGCGCTCGTGGCCCTGGAGCGGTCCGACCGGCTCGGGCTCCGGACGGCGCCGGGGGGTGTGGGTCTGGAGGTGGAGCGAGGCGAGCGTCGTCTCGACCTCGGTCAGGGCGTTGACGTCGCTGCCGCGCTGCGCGGCCAGCGCCCGCACGGCGAGCGCGTCGAGCGACACCGGGGGGACGCCGGACGTGCCGCGCGACCCGACGCCGGTGCCCATCCAGCCGCCGGGGCCCGCGAGGGGGTCGGTGGAGGAGGCACCGGCGGCGAGCGACGCGCGCAGGCCGGACGCCGTGGAGCCGAGCCGCACCTCGGGTGCGACCCTGATCTGCGGCTCCACGTCAGACGTCCACCCTGCTGACCGGGAACCGGAGGCCGTCGACGGCCCACGCGTCCTCGGGTGCCGGACGCGCCGCGGGACGCGGAGGCGTCACGGGTGCGGCCGGCGCGGGCAGGGTCTCGTTCTCGGGGACCGGCGTGGCCACGACCGTGGTGGTGGGAGCCACCCCGGGCTGGGCCACGCGCTCGGACGCCCGGAGCCGGGCGAGCCAGGTGCCGCGGTCCGTGCCGTAGGCCGCCACGACGGACCGGGGAGGGGCACCCAGTCGCGGCGGACGCGGCTCGAACCGCCGTGCACCACCCGGCCCGGCTGGCCCGGCTGGGCCGGCTGCGCCGACGGCGTCGATGGCATCGATGGCACTGACCGCACGCGACCCCACGGGGAGGCCGGCGAGCACGTCGCCGACCAGACCGCTGCTCGCGACCCGACGCGGGTCGACGACCGTCCAGAACTCCCAGTCCTCGGGTGGCACAGGCCAGCTGGGGTCGGGCATCCAGTCGTCACCGGGCGCCCATGCTGCGGGCGGAGCCGGCCATCCGGGTGGGGTGTTGAAGCGCACGGACATGGTCATCCCCTTTGAACGCGAACCTCGGAGCACCCCCGTGCTCCACTCCCTCTTGGCGAAAGGTACGACGCCGGACAGCGCCTCCGTCGCGAAATGGACAAAACCCACCTTTCGGGAGGCGCTCCCCGCCGGCTGCGCCCGGCCCGCAGCGCCGTCGCCGCGAACTCGCCGCGCCGGGGCGGCTCAGGGGTCGCTCGGGGACGGCTCGGGGTCGACCCCGATGGGCAGGACCCGTCCGGGACCCCACGCTGGGAGCATGACGACGACCCTCCGCTCCCGCCCCGTCACCCTCGGGGTTCCGGGCGCCGACCGCACCCCTCCGGTCGCCCGCACCGTGCCCGCGCCGCTGCCCGCCCGGGGTCGGGTGCTCGCGTTCGTCGCACCCCTCGCCCTGTTCGTCCACGGCATCGTCGCGTGGGTGCTCGGCCTCGGGTCCCCCGCCGCCACGGGCATCGACGGCGCGGTCGCCGGCAGCGACACCGGCAGCGACACCGGCACCGTCTCCCTCGCGCTCGGGGCGAGCCTCGACGGGGCGGACGTGGACCGGCTCGCGCCCGTGGCGTCGGGACTGACGCTCGTCGTCGCCGCCGCCGCGTTCTGCTGGCTCGTCGCGGCGCTGGGCACACGCCTCGAGCACCTGCGGATCGGCGTCCCGGCCACGGCCCTCGCCGCGTTCGGCGCCGGCGCCACGGGCGCGGTGTGGCTCGGCCAGGCGGTCGGGCTGCTCGGTTCGACCCTGCCCGTCGCCCTCGTCGTCGGCGGCCCGGTGCTCGTCGCCGTCGGCCTGGCCGCGGTGCTCGCGGCCCTGACCCTCGAGGGACGCCTGCCGGTGGGGTCGGCGGCGCTGGCAGCCGTCGGAGCCGTCGCCATCGCGGTGCCGTGGGGCCTGCTGCCGCTCGGGGCGCTCCTGCTGCTCATCGCGCTCGGCCCGCTGACGCGTCCGACCGCGCTCCCCGCCTGACCGACCCGGCCCTCCTCGTCGGTCAGGGGGTGCGGGTCCCACGGAGGGCGCGGACGGTGCGGACGAGCAGGACGAGGGCGACGAGCTGGCTGACCGCGACGACGGCGACGAGCCAGGGCAGCGACCGGTCGTAGAGCCAGCCGGACACGAGGCCGCCGACCACGGCGAAGGCGCCCTGGACGCCGGCGAAGACGCCGTACGCGGTGGCCCGCCTCGGCGCCTCGACGACCTCGGCGACGAGCGCCTTGACCGTCGAGTCCTGGACGCCGTACGCCAGTCCCCACACTGCGACGCCGACGAGCGCGAGGGTCAGGGAGCCGGTGAGCGCGAGCGGAGGCACGAGCGCGACGAGCACCGGTACCGCGAAGAGCACCGCCCCGCCGAACCGGTCGTACCCGACGCCGACACCGAGGGCCGCGAGCGCCTCGACGCCCATCGCCCCGGCGTAGACCACCGGCACGGTGGCCACGGGCACGAGACCGGCGACGGTGAGGTGGTAGCCGATGAGGCCGAACGTCACGAGGCCGGCGGTCGTCAGGCCCGCGGCGAGCGCGTACCGGAAGAACGAGGGCGGCAGACCCGCGCCGACGGCGTCCGCGAACCAGCCGCGCACGCCGCCGACGGGTTGTCGAGGACGCGTACCGTCGGCAGGCACCGACGGGTCGGCAGGCGTGTGGCCGTCCTTCGCGTCCGTCACCGACGCGGCGGCGAGTACGGCGTCGGCCGCGAGCGCCTCGGTGGGCGCGACCGCGTCGGTCGTCCCGGCGTCGATGGTCCCGACGTCTGACTGGGCGTCGGTGCTCGACGTGTCGGTGGTCGCAGCGGGAGGCGCGGTGTCGGTCGGCTGGGGGTCGTACACGGCCGGGTCGGGCACCCGCGCCCGCATGACGGCGAGCAGAACCATGGCGGCGAGGCCGGGGACGGCGAGCACGAGCAGGCCCGGCCAGATCGCGCCGGCGGCCGCGACCACTCCGGCCACGAGCAGCGGGCCCGCGAACGCGCCCACCTGGTCGAGGGCCTTGTGGACCCCGAAGCCACGTCCGCGCCCCACCGCGGTGGCCACGTGGGCGAGCAGGGCCGACTTGGACGGGCTGCGCACCGCCTTGCCGGCGCGCTCGAGCAGGATGAGCACCGCGGCGAGGACGAGTCCGGCGCCGCCGACGAACGGTGCCACGGCGAGCAGCGGCACGCAGACCGCGGTGAGGCCGTAGCCGGCGATCGTCAGGCCCCAGTAGCGGCCGGTGCGGTCGGCGAGGGGACCGAAGACGAGACGCAGGGCCAGCGCCATCGCCTCGCCGGCCCCGGTGACGAGCCCGACGACGACCGCGCCCGCGCCGAGCGAGGCGAGCAGCGGGCCGTACATCGACCGGGCGCCCTCGTAGACCATGTCGGCGGCGAGGCTGACGAACCCGAACCACCACACCACCCGCCACGCGGACCAGCGCGGCGCCCGCGTCGGGGACGCGGCGGACGACGGGACCGGCGAGGCGTCGGGTCGGGCCGGTCGGAGGGGTTCGGTCATGGTGGGCAAGGTAGCAACGGCGGCCTAGCCTGATCCGGTGAGCAACCCCGACCGCAACCCCGACGAGGTCACCTGCGAGAGCCGCGACACCGGCGGCCACGACCCCGTCGTGCTCCCCTACCGCGACGTGCCCCTCGGCGGGCCGCGGGCGATGCCGGTGCGCCGCAGCCTCCCCCAGCGTGAGCGCTCGCTCATCGGGGCCTGGTGCTTCGTCGACCACTACGGGCCCGACGACGTGTCGGCGACAGGAGGCATGGTCGTGCCGGGTCACCCGCACACCGGCCTGCAGACGGTGTCGTGGCTCTTCTCGGGTGAGGTCGAGCACCGCGACACCACCGGCGCGCACGCCTTCGTCCGCCCGGGCGAGCTCAACCTCATGACGGCCGGCAACGGCATCGCCCACTCCGAGTACTCGACGCCGGCCACGACGACGCTGCACGGCGCGCAGCTGTGGGTGGCGCTGCCCGAGGCGAGCCGGTTCACCGCGCCGGGCTTCGAGCACTACGCGCCGGCGGCGACCGACGTCGACGGCTGCCGCGTCCTCGTGTTCCTCGGCACCCTGTTCGGGCAGACCTCACCGGTGACGATGCACTCGCCGCTCGTCGGCGCCGAGGTGACCCTGCCGGCCGGGCGCTCGCTCGAGGTCGACCTGGACGTGGCGTACGAGCACGGGTTCCTCTGCGACACAGGCACGCTCACGGTGCAGGGCGCGACGGCCAAGCCGGGCGAGATCGTCTTCCTGCCGGCCGGAGCCCAGCGCGTGACGCTGACCGCGGGCGACGACGCCACGCGCCTGCTCGTCCTCGGCGGGACACCCTTCGGCGAGCAGATCGTCATGTGGTGGAACTTCATCGGCCGCAGCCACGACGAGGTCGTCGGCTTCCGCGAGCAGTGGCAGCGCGAGCGCGAGGCCGCTGCACGCGGCGAGGCGGTTGACGCGTCCGCCCGCTACGGCACCTTCCCCGACGCGTGGGACCACACGCTCCCCGCGCCCGGGCTGCCCAACCTGCGCCTGCGTTCCCGCGGCTGAGCGCAGGGTAAGGCCCGCGCCGTCGTCGAGTGGCTTTGCCACGTGCGGGCGGCCGGACGAGGATGGCGCCCATGCGCGCGACGACGATCCACGGCCCCGGCGACATCCGTCTGTCCGAGGTCGCCGACCCCACCATCGAGGCCCCGACCGACGCGATCGTGCGCGTCACGGCGGGCTGCATCTGCGGCTCCGACCTGTGGCCCTACCGCGGCGAGAACCCGATCCGCGTGGGCGCCACCATCGGTCACGAGGCCGTCGGCGTCGTCGAGGAGGTCGGCGCGCAGGTCCGGGAGGTCAGGCCCGGCGACTTCGTCGTCATCCCGTTCTGCCACTGCGACAACACCTGCCCGGACTGTCTCGCCGGTGTGCAGTCCGCGTGCCCGAACGCCGACGGCACCGCGAGCGGCCAGGCCGAGCTGACCCGCGTCACGCAGGCCGACGGCAGCCTCGTCAAGACCGACGGGATGCCCGACGAGAAGTACCTGCCCTCGCTGCTGGCGCTGTCCGACGTCATGGCCACCGGCTGGCACGCCGCCGTCGCCGCGAAGGTGACGCCCGGCTCCACGGTCGTCGTCGTCGGTGACGGCGCGGTCGGCCTCTGCGGCGTCATCGCCGCCCAGCAGCTCGGCGCCGAGCGGATCGTCGCGATGTCGCGGCACGAGCCGCGACAGGCCCTGGCCCGCGACTTCGGCGCGACGCACGTCGTGGCCGAGCGCGGCGAGGAGGCCGTCGCGGCGGTGAAGGACCTCACCGGCGGCGTCGGGGCCGACGCCGTGCTCGAGTGCGTCGGCACGCACCAGGCCATGGACACCGCCTTCGACGTCGCGCGGGCCGGGTCGACCGTCGGCTTCGTCGGCGTCCCGCACGGGGTCGAGCTGCCCGTGCGCCGGATGTTCTCCCGGAACATCGGGCTCGCCGGCGGCGTCGCCCCGGTGCGCCGCTACCTGCCGGACCTCCTGGACCGGGTGCTGTCCGGGCGCATCGACCCCGGCAAGGTCTTCGACCTGACGCTGCCGCTCGACGAGGTGGCCGAGGGCTACCGCGCCATGGACGAGCGACGCGCCGTCAAGGTGCTCCTGCAGCCGTGAGCCGCCTTCCCTGACGCGCTGCGCGCGGGCGCTCCCGCCTGACGCGGACGGCGCCTCGGGCCAACGGGATTCGCCGGACGATCCGGCCTCTCCACGCATCTGTCGCTTTGCTCCGGTTTGGCGCCGAATGGCGAGGTTCCTTTGCACTGACCCCTTTGGGCCAATAAAGTCGCAGTGATCCCGCCCGACAAACCGGTCCGGAGACAGTGAGGACCAGGATTGGCCCCCAGATTCGCGTCCGTCGATGACTACATCGCCTCCTATCCCGAGGAGACGCGAACTCAGCTCGCGAGGGTTCGTACGGCGGTGCGCACGGCGGTGCCCGACGCCAGCGAGAAGATCAGCTACGGCATGGCGACCTTCACCCTCGACGGCAAGCCGTTGCTGTACTTCGCCGGGTGGAAGAACCACGTCGGGGTCTACCCCGTCCCGAGCGGTGACGAGGCGTTCGAGGAGGCCATCCGGCCCTACCGTCGCGCCAAGGACACCGTGCGTTTTCCGATCACCCGTCCCGTGCCCCTCGACCTCGTCGCGACGATCGCCCGCCTGTGCGTCAGACGCCGCGCGGAGCGCGAGCAGGACGAGGACGAGATCCAGTCCGGTTGAGGGCGTGACGACGCCGGGCGACAGACGGACCGCGCCCGGCGGTGCGTATACCCCGGAGCGGGGCCGACGTACCGGAAACCCGACCGGTGGGTCTGTGACCCATGTCTCACTCCCCGGGCGGTATGCCGCCGGTAAAGCGGGAGCAACCGGTCGTTCAAGGGCACACCCGGCGCGTCACCGTTACCTCGGCGTGACATTGCCCGGTTGATTCGTCTACAGTTCCGGGAGTCCGGCCACCAGGCCGGACACGCGCGAGGTGGACCGCCTAGTCCTGTCACCGCCTCGTTCGTGACGACAAACCTTGTGACAGGAGCGGAGGAACCACGCGTTTCTCCGGGCGTCCGGCACCACGACTCCGGACGTCCTTGGGGTGAAGTACCCATCCGGGCCGCAGCTGGCACGGGAGGGCACCGGGCACCTTTCCGCCCGAACCCGACAGCTAACTTCGTAGGCGCGGAGAGGTACATGACGACTGAGAACACCCGCGGGCGCCACCGTGCGCCGGGACGACACAACCCCCTCAACGAACTCAAGCTTCTCGCCCGTGAGTCGGCCCAGCCGGCGATGAAGGGCGCCGCGATCGTCGCGGCAACCGGTGGCCTCGTCGCCACCTTCGCGAACCCGGCCAGCGCCGACGAGGCGAAGCCGGCCAACGGTGCGGTCGCCGCCCTCGGCAACGCTGCCGCCGTCGGCCCGGCGACCACTCCCGCCGTGGCTCCCGCGACGGCCCTGTCCAAGATCGGCTTCCAGCCCCAGGTGCAGCAGGCCGTCGCCCAGCGCACCGCCACGGCCAAGCCGACCGTCATCGAGGACCTCGTCGTCGAGAAGGCCCGCCAGGCCGCCGCGGAGCGCAAGGCCGCGGCCGAGCGCGCCTCGCGCGACGCGTCCCGCCGGTCCCTGACGACGAGCACGATCTCGACCAAGGCGACGAGCAACGCCTCGGTCCCGAGCGCCTCGTCCGGCATGCGCGCCTCGTCGAACTGGGCCACCCCGGGCCAGTGCACGTGGGGCGCTCTCAACAAGTGGTACCAGTCCGAGGGCTACTACCCCGGTGGCTGGACCGGCAACGCCATGGAGTGGGCCTCCGGCGCCGCCTCCGCCGGCTACACCGTGAGCGGCACGCCGCGCACGCGCTCCATCGTCGTCATGCAGCCCGGCGTCCACGGCTCCTCGAGCGTCGGCCACGTCGCCTGGGTCACGGCCGTCAACGGCAACGAGGTCACCATCGTCGAGATGAACGCCCTCGCCGGCCCGTACAACTACAACACCCGCACCGTCACCGACATCTCGGGGATGCAGTACATCTACGCACCGTGACCTGACCGGTGCGCCCGCGGGATGAGGGCGGGGACGACCACGTGTCGTCCCCGCCCTCATTGCATGCCGGGGCGTGCGGGGCCGGAGGCCGAGGGTGCCTGACGGGACCCGGGGCCGGCCGTGGCTTTCAGCGCGGCTCGGGGGGCGGCTCGGGGCCCGCGTGCGGCTCGCCGAGGAGCCGCTGCACCCATGCGACGTCGTGCCACGCGCCGTGCTTCCAGCCCACCCGCCGGAAGGTGCCCACCGGCTCGAACCCCAGCGACGCGTGGAGCCGGTTGCTCGCCTCGTTGGGCTGGGCGATGCCGGCGGCCGCCATCCGGTAGCCGCGCGCGGTGAGCCGCTCGAGCAGCGCCAGGTAGAGCGCCCGCCCGCCGCCGCGCCCCCGCCGCTCCAGGTCGAGGTAGACGGAGACCTCGCAGGCCCAGCGGTAGGCCGGGCGCGTCTTGAACGGACCGGCGTACGCGTAGCCGAGGATCCGTCCCGCCTCCTCGAGGACGAGCCAGGCGTGCGTGGCGCGGGCGGCCTCGATGCGCGCAGCGACCGCGTCCTCGGTCGGTGGCTCGAGCTCGAAGGTGATCGCGGTGTCGAGGACGTACGGCCGGTAGATGCGCGCGCAGGCCGCGGCGTCGGCGGGCGTGGCGTCGCGGACGACCACGGCGAGGGGAGGGGTCGCGTCGGTCGGCATGGTGGCGATCGTAGGGGCCCGGGCCCGCGCTGGCCGCGCTCCTGTGAAGGGTGCACAGACCCCTGCCGGTCGGTGGGTGCGGAACGTAGAGTCGAGTGGTGGCACGGGTCACCGATCCGCCGAAGGTGCATCCGGCCGGCGCCGTCGGTGCCGCGCCGTCGACCCCCGCGCCCGGTGGCGGGTCGGAGCCGGCTTCCCCGCCCGAGCCGCCGCGCCGGTCCGGCCCCCTGCGGTCGTTGCCCCGACGCGTCTGGGCGGTCGTGGTCGTCGTCCTCCTCGTGGCCGCAGCGGGGCTCGCCTTCGGGCTGACCCATCAGTCCGGTCCGCCCCCGCCGACGCAGCGGGACGTCGACGCCAGCGTCCGGCGCAGCCTCGAGGCGTACGCCGAGGACCAGGCCGCGCGGCCCCCGGACGCCAGCCTCGCCCACCGCGCCATCGAGCCCTCGCTCGTCCTCGTCACGACGCTCACCCCGACCCGGACCGGCGTGGAGCGCGGCACGGGGGCCGGCGTCGTCGTCAACGACGACGGCACGGTGCTGACCGCCGACCACGTCGTGGCGGGCGCGACCGGCATCACCGTCCAGTTCGCCGACGGCACGAGCTCGCCGGCGACGGTGGGGACGCGCCGGCCGGAGAACGACATCGCGACCCTGACGCCGGCGCGCCTGCCGGCCACCGTCGTCCCGGCCGTGCTCGGGGGCCGGGTGCAGGTCGGCGTCCCGGTCTTCGCCGTGGGGCACCCGCTCGGGCTGACCGACTCTCTCTCGGCCGGGGTCGTGTCGGCCCTCGACCGCACCGTCACCGTGCCCGGCGGCAGGCAGCTGCGCCACCTCATCCAGTTCGACGCCGCCGTCAACCCGGGCAACTCCGGCGGGCCGCTGCTCGACCGGGCCGGGCACGTCGTCGGCATCGTCACGGGCCTGGCCAACCCCACCGATCAGACGCTGTTCGTCGGCATCGGCTTCGCCGTGCCCATCGCCACGGCCGGCGGCGCCGCCGGCAGCCCGCCGCACTGAGCGCCGGGTACGAGCACCAGCCCACCACGGGGAGAAGCCATGGACGACCCGACGCACGTCGCTCCCGACGTCGACACCGCCGCCGACCACCGGCTGCTCGAGCAGGCGCTCTACGAGGTCAAGCGGACCATCGTCGGGCAGGACGTGCTCCTCGAGCGGATGGTCGTGGCGCTCCTCGCCCGCGGTCACCTGCTCGTCGAGGGCGTTCCCGGCCTGGCCAAGACGATGGCCATCAAGACGCTCGCGGCGACGGTGGGCGGCCAGTTCCAGCGCATCCAGTTCACGCCCGACCTCGTGCCGGCCGACCTCGTCGGCACGCGCATCTGGAACCAGCGCGACGGCGAGTTCCAGGTGTCGCTCGGTCCGGTCTTCGCCAACCTCGTGCTCGCCGACGAGGTCAACCGTGCGCCGGCCAAGGTGCAGAGCGCGCTGCTGGAGGTCATGCAGGAGCGGCAGGTGACGATCGGCCGCCAGACCTACCCGGCGCCGGACCCCTTCCTCGTCATGGCGACCCAGAACCCCATCGAGTCGGAGGGCACGTACCAGCTGCCCGAGGCCCAGGTCGACCGCTTCATGCTCAAGGTCCTCATCGGGTACCCCTCCGCCGCAGAGGAGTTCGTCGTCGTCGAGCGGCAGATCGGGGCGGCGGTGCGGACGGCGCAGGTGCTGGACCCGGACGTGCTGCGGCGGTTCCAGCAGGAGGTCGACGAGGTGTACGTCGACCCGGCGGTCATCGAGTACGCCGTGCACCTCGCGTCGGCGACGCGCGACCCGGCCTCGGTCGGGCGCGACGACCTGTCCCGTCTCCTGACGTACGGGGCCAGCCCCCGCGCGTCCATCAACCTCGTCCTCGCGGCCCGGGCCCTGGCCTTCCTGCGCGGGCGTGACTTCGCGCTGCCGTCCGACGTGCACGAGCTCGCGCACGACGTGCTGCGGCACCGCGTCGTGCTGTCGTACGAGGCGCTGGCCGAGGACCTGTCGCCCGACGAGGTGCTCGCCCCCGTCGTCGCTGCGGTCCCCGTGCCGACGGCACCGACGCGCGAGGCCCCCACGGGGACAGGCGTCCCCGTCGGTGGCGTGGAGGACACGTCGTGGGCGCGGCCCCAGCACTGACGCCGGAGCGCCTGCTCCGCCGGCTCGAGTGGCGCGTGGTGCGCCGGCTCGACGGGCTGCTCCAGGGGGACTACCGCAGCCTCTTCACGGGGTCCGGGCTCGACTTCACGGACCTGCGCGAGTACGAGCCCGGCGACGACCTGCGGCACGTCGAGTGGAACGTCACCGCGCGCCTCGACGAGCCGTGGGTGCGGGAGTACGTCGAGGAGCGCGAGGTGACGGCGTGGCTGCTCCTCGACGCGTCGCGGTCGATGGGCTTCGGCGCCGCAGGCCGCAACAAGGACCTCGTCGTGGCCGAGCTCGCCACGACGCTCGCCCACGTCCTGACCCGTGGGGGCAGCCGCGTCGGGGCGGTCATCGTCGACGCGGGCGTCGAGGCGGTCGTGCCACCGGGGTCGGGGCGCACCCAGGTGCTGCGGATCGCCACGGCGCTGCTCGACCGGCGGGCGGCGCACGAGGCGGCCGACGCGGCGGCCGCCGCCCCGAGCCGGCGTCGATGGACGCTGGCTCGCCCCGTCCGCCCGTTCCGACCGGCACGTCCGGCCCCTCCCGGCCTCACCGACCTCGGCGGCGGCCTGCGCGCGCTGGCCGGCCTGGCGCGCCGGCGGTCGATGGTCGTCGTCGTCAGCGACCTCGTCAGCGCGCCGGGGTGGGATGCCGAGCTCGGCCGGCTCGCACGGCGGCACGACGTCGTCGTGCTGCGGGTCAGCGACCCCCGCGAGCACGACCTGCCGAACGTGGGCACGGTGTACGTCGAGGACCCCGAGACCGGCGAGCAGATCGTCGTCGACACCGACGACGCGGCCTTCCGGGCGCGGGTGCGGCAGGTGGCCGACGAGCGCCGGGCCGAGCTGGAGCGGGTGACGCGTCGGGCCGGGGCCGACCTGCACCACGTGTCGACGGAGGAGGACCTCGTGCGGGTGCTCGTGCGCGTGGCCGCCTTGCGGCGCAGGCGGATCGGAGCACGTCGACCATGACGCTGACCTGGCCGTGGATGGTGGCGGGACTCGCGCTCCTGCCGCTGCTCGTCGTGGCGTACCGGCGGCTGCTGGCCGCGCGGGCCGCGCGGCTTCGGGCCATGGCCGCGGAGGGCTTCGTGCTCGTGGAACGGCGCGACCGCCTGCGCCACCTGGGGCCGGTGCTGCTGCTCGCCGCCCTGGCCCTGCTCGTCGTCGCGCTGACGCGACCGGTGGCGGCCGTGGCCGAGCCGCACCGCGAGGGCACCGTCGTGCTGGCCTTCGACGTGTCGAACAGCATGGCGGCCACCGACGTCAAGCCGACGCGGCTCGAGGCGGCCAAGGCGGCCGCACGCGGCTTCGTGGAGAAGCAGCCGCCGAGCGTGCGCATCGCCGTCGTCGCGTTCGGCGGCAGCGGCGTCGTGGCACAACGTCCGACGGACGACCGGTCGGCGGTGCTCGCCGCGATCGCGCGACTGACGCCGCAGGGCGACACGTCGCTGGCCGGTGGCATCCTCGGCGGCCTGAGCGCCATCGCCGGCAAGCCGGTGCGCCCGCCGACCGACACCGAGAACGGCGCGACGGACGAGACCCCGATCGGCTACTTCGGCGGCACGGCGATCGTCCTGCTCACCGACGGCGAGAACACGTCCGGCGCCGACCCGAACGACCTGGCCGACCTCGCCTCGGCCGCCGGGGTGCGCATCGACCCGGTGGGGCTCGGGACGCCTGCGGGCACGGTCATCGACGTGGACGGGTTCAGCATCGCGACCGCACTGGACGAGTCGGTGCTGCGCGAGGTGGCCGACACGACCGGCGGGACCTACCGGCGCGCGTCGGACGTCGCCACCCTCGCGGCCGTCTACGACTCGATCCAGCTGCAGTGGACGACCCGGTCGGTGCCGCACGAGATCACCTCGCTCGTGGCGGCGGTGGCGGCGCTGCTGCTGCTCGCCGGGACGGCCGTGACGGTGCTCCGGCAGGGTCGGGTGGTCTAGGTGTCGTTCGGCCAGCCGCTGCTGCTCCTCGTCCTCGTCGCCGTCCCCGCACTGCTCGCGGCCTACGCCTGGCAGCTGCGCCGACGGCGTCGGGAGGCGGTGCCGTTCCCGGACGTCGCCCTGCTTCGGGCGGCAGGGGCGTCCACCCGGTCGTGGCGTCGGCACGTGCCGGTGGCGCTCGTGCTGGGCGCGCTGGCGCTGCTGGGCCTCGCCGGTGCGCGCCCGACCGTCGAGGCGGACGTGCCGACGTCGAGCTCGACGGTCATCATCGCGCTCGACGTCTCCGGGTCGATGTGCGCGACCGACGTGACGCCCAACCGGCTCAGCGCGGCCCAGGCGGCCGTGCGGGAGTTCGTCCGCCGGCAGGACGGTGACGCGAAGGTCGGGCTTGTCGTGTTCTCCGGGTTCGCACAGCTCGCCGTGCCGCCGACCGACGACCGGGACGCGCTGCTCGAGGCGATCGACGAGGTGACGACCGGACGCGGCACGACGATCGGCGCTGCCATCCTGCGCTCCATCGACGCCATCGCGGAGCTCGACCCGACCGTGCCGCCGAGCGACCCGGTGGCCGAACCGGCGACGGACGGTCCCGGGACGGCCGACGCAACTCCGCCGACCGGCTCGCCGTCCTCCGGCGAGGGCTCCGGGGGCGACGCCCGGGCCGCGGCCCGCGGGGCGCCGGCGCCCGAGATCGTCGTCCTGCTCACCGACGGAGCCAACACCCGCGGAGTCACCCCGAGGCAGGCGGCCGAGCAGGCGGCGGCCCGCGGCGTCCGCGTCTACCCGATCGGGTTCGGCACCCGGAACCCGACGCGGCTCGCGTGCACGCTCGACCAGTACGGCGGGCTGCCCGGGCCCGGCTTCGGCCCCAACGTCGGTGGCGGCTTCGGCGGGTCCCGCGTCGGCGACATCGGCGGTCGCAACTTCCTCGTCGTCGACGAGGCAGCCTTGCGCGACGTCGCCGAGACCACGGGCGGCGAGTACTTCGCGGCGCAGGACGCCGAGTCGCTGGCGCAGGTCCTCGGCAACCTGCCCAAGCACGTGACGGTCACGCACGAGGCCGTCGACCTCAGCTCCGCCTTCGCCGGGCTCGCCGCCCTGGTGCTCGTCGTCGGCGCCTGGCTCTCCCTGCGCCGTGCGACCGCCTGAGGGCCTACCCGCTAGCGTTCGGGCGTGGGCACCGAAGGGCAGCAGCCAGTTCCCGTCTTCGACGTCGACGTCGACGCCGACCGGATGGCCGTGCAGGCCGTCGTCGAGGCGTTCCTCGACGCGTTCCGCTCCGGCCCCGAGGCGACGCAGCGCCTCGACCGGCTGCGCCGGCTGTTCCTCCCGCAAGCGGTCGTCGTCCGCACCTGCGGCGCGGACCTCGGCGTGCACGACGTCGAGTCGTTCATCGCCCCTCGGGAGGCCCTGCTGACCGGCGGGGTCCTCGTCGACTTCCACGAGTGGTCGCTCGGCGGGCGCGTCGACGTCTTCGGTGACATCGCGGCCTGGTTCGGGGCCTACGCCAAGGAGGGCGTCCACGACGGCGAGCCGACCGCCGGGCGCGGGATGAAGTCGGTGCAGCTGGTCCGGACGCGCGAGGGCTGGCGGATCAGTGCCGTCGCATGGGACGACGAGCGCCCGGGCCTCACGCTGCCGGCAGGCTCCCCAGGGGTAGGGAGGGCACCACGGCCCCTCGTCAGGGGGTCGGGTACTCGCCCTTGACGACGAAGTAGGACCCGCGGATCGTCCCGGCGAGCTTCGACTTCTGCCGCGCGAACTTGAAGCTCGAGAGCTCCTCGGGGACATCCATCCCGTCACACAGCTTGAACCCGACGGCGCGCTTGCCGCCGTCCGCGAGCGTGTACATGACGTTGATCGACAGGCCCGACTCGTAGAACACGTAGGACATCCGCATGCCGTCGACCTCGAACGTCGTGGCCTCCAGCGCCGGGGACGCGATGACGAGGCCGCGCTCCTCCCTCAGGATGCGGGCGACGTAGTCGACGACCTCCGTCGCCTCGCTCGCCGGGTGCACCGTGAAGGTGTGGTCGTACTTGTTCCGGTAGTACCGCGCCTCGTTCGCACGCACCCCCGCGAGCGCCTCCGCGTGCGGTGACGACTCGAGACCCACCGTGGAGACGTCCGTGAAGTCGACGGCGTAGGGCATGACCACCTCCGGAAGCAGGGCCTGGTTCCCACGAGGCTAGTCCCCGCCGCCGGTCGGGAGCCTGACACCGCGTCGGTAGTTCGGTCTAGGGTCGGCCGCATGGCGGTGCGGCAGGGGACCACGGAGCTGACCATCGAGCAGGCACGACGCGTGGCGATCCACGCCCAGCTGCTCGACCTGCCGCGCCCGACCGACCTGCTCGCGGTCGTCGACCGGCTGACGCTGCTCCAGATCGACCCCACCGCGGCGATCGCACCGAGCGCCGACCTCGTCCTGTGGTCCCGGCTCGGTTCGGCCTACCGGCCCGAGCAGCTCACGCAGGCGCTCGAGGAGCGCCGGCTCCACGAGACCGTCGCCTACGTCCGGCCGCCCGGCGACGTCGCGGCGGTCGTGGCCGAGTGGGTCGGACGTGAGTTCCACCCGTCGATCCTCGAGTGGCTCGAGGCCAACGAGCAGTTCCGGCAGGACATCCTCGACCGTCTGGAGAAGGCGGGCCCCCTGCTCTCGCGCGACATCCCCGACACGAGCGCGGTGCCGTGGCCCTCGAGCGGCTGGACCAACAACCGCAACGTCACCAAGATGCTCGAGTCGATGGCCCGCCGCGGGCAGGTCGCCATCGCCGGCCGCAAGGGACGGCAGCGCTACTTCGACCTCCCGGAGCGGGTCTACGGCGGTCCGCTCGAGCGGCTGACGCCCGACGAGGCCACCCGCATCCGCAACGAGCGCCGTCTCGCGGCCCTCGGCATCGCGCGGGCGACCGGA
>NZ_JBNDHY010000098.1:0-17085 GCF_056755315.1 Monashia sp. HAY1-2A | reverse complement strand
TCCGTCGTCGGCAGCGTCAGATGTGTATAAGAGACAGGGCCTCTGCCGCAAGGGAGTCCACGGTCGCGGCGAGAGCGGGACTGGCCGTCATGGTCCGCCGCCACACGAGGCTGACGGTGCGTTCGGACACCGGGTCGACGATCGGCACGGCCACGACCGTGGGCGGCAGGGGCCCGCGTCCGAGCCGGGGCACGAGCGCGACGGCCTCGCCGTCCGCGACGAGTGCGACGTGCGTCGCGAACTCGAGCGCGACGTGGGCGATCCTGGGGGCCCGCCCGACGTCGAAGTACATCTTCTGGAGCCACTGGTGACAGATGGAGCCGGGCGCCACGCTCGCCCACTCGGCGTCGAGGACGTCACCGACCCCGACGCTCGTACGACCCGCGAGCGGATGGTCGACGTGCACGAGGACGTCGGCACGGTCCCGCCCGAGGTGCCGGACCTCCAGGTGGTCCGGGATCGGCAGCGGCAGCGGCTCCCAGTTGTGCACGAGCGCCAGGTCGTGCGAGCCCGATGCCACGGCGTCGACGGCGTCCCACGGGTCGATCTCGTCGGGGCGCAGCTGTACCCCGGGCGCCGCGCGACGCAGCCGGCCGATGGCGCCGACGACGATGCCCCGGTACGCCGTCGCGAAGGTCGCGAGCCGCACGGTGCCCACGGCCTCTCCGCTGACGCCGTGCAGCCGCGACTCGAGGCGCTCCATGTGCGAGAGCAGGTCCCGGGCCGACTCGGTCAGGGTGCGGCCGGCCTCGGTCAGCAGCACGCCCCTGCCCTGACGCTCGAGCAGCTGCACGCCCGTCTGGTTCTCGAGCCGCTTGATCTGCTGCGAGACGGCGCTCGGCGTGTAGTCGAGGGCCGCCGCGGCCGCCCCGACGGAGCCGTGGGCCTCGACGGCGACGAGAGAGCGCAGCGCGACCGGATCGATCATGCAGCGATGCTACACAGTCAACGGCACGACAGTTTGATGGACGTGAACGGTCGCTGCCCTCGACGATGGGCTCCATGCGCCGCCGAGACTCCGCCCTGGCCGTCCTCGTCGCCCTCCTGTGGGGCACCAACTTCGTCGCCATCCGCACCGGCCTCGACTCCGTGCCACCGCTGCTGTTCCTCGCGGTCCGGTTCGTCGTCGTCTGCGTACCGGCCGTGCTCATCGTCCGGCGGCCCGCCCTCCCGTGGCGCGACCTCGCCCTCATCGGCCTCTTCACGAGCCTCGGCCAGTTCGCCCTCATGTACGTCTCGCTGCACCTCGGCATGCCGCCCGGGCTGGCCTCCCTCGTCCTGCAGGCGCAGGTGCTGCTCACGGTCGTCATCGCCGCGGTGTGGCTGCACGAGCGGCCCTCACGCACCCAGCGGGTCGGCGTCGCGCTCGGTGGCGCGGGCCTGCTGGTCATCGCCGCCGGACGTGGCCTGTCCGCACCCCTTCTGCCCCTCGTCGTCCTCGTGCTCGCGGCGGTCTCGTGGGCGGTGGGCAACGTCCTCACGAGGCGGGCCGGTGCCCTCGGCCCGGGCGCCGGGCTCGGCGTCACCGTGTGGTCCGGGCTCGTCGTCCCGCTGCCCGCGCTCGCGCTGTCCTGGCTGCTCGAGGGTCCCGAGGCCATCGGCCGTGCGGTGACCCATGTCCACTGGTCGGCGGTGCTGTCGACCGCCTACACCGCCTACCTGTCCTCGCTCGTCGGCTACGGCATCTGGAACACGCTGCTGGCCCGCTACACGGTCGCGCGCGTCACGCCCTTCGCGATGCTCGTGCCGGTCTTCGGGATGGCCGCCGCCGGGCTCGTCTACGCCGAGCGGCCGCACCCGCTCGAGGTCGCCGGCGGGGTCCTGCTCCTCGGTGGTGTCGCCGTGGCCGTGCTGCGCCGGCGCCGGGGCCGCGCCGATGAGCGCCGGCACGCGGTCTCAGCCGTGGTCACCGTCGACGTAGAGCCAGCGCCCGGCCCGGCGGGCGAACCGGCTGACCTCGTGCAGCTCGCCCCGACGCGCCGCACCGGTTCCGGATGAGTCGGCCCACGACGCCACGAACTCGACCAGGCCGTGCTCGTCGGCCGGCCCACCGTCCTCGGTGCGCAGCACCGTGAGACCGACCCAGCGCGTCGAGGCGTCGAGCTCGACGTCGTCCGGTCGCGTCCGCGGGTGCCACGTGCGGAACAGGTGGCCGGCGTCGCCGGTGGCGAACGCCGTGTAGCGCGAACGCATGAGCTCCTCGGCCGTCGCGGCGGCACGCGCCCCCGAGACCACCGGGCCGCAGCACCGGTCGAGGCCGGAGCCGCTGCCGCACGGGCACGCCGGCGCGTCTCCCCGGTGCGGAGGACCGCCCGCTCTCACCGTCGGGCGGCCTGGGCGTCTCGGGCCGGCCACGCGGCGTCCCGGGGACGCAGCGATGCCCAGCCGCCGGCGCGCGACGCGTGCGCCGCGAGCAGCCCCACGAGGGTCGCCGAGTTGCTGATGCGCCCGGCGAGCGCCGCGGCGACGGCGTCGTCGAGCGGCACCCACAGCGGCCGCAGGCTCAGCTCCTCCGCGGTGCGCTCGTGCCGGGAGGCCTCGGGCACGTCGTGCAGGCCACGGGCGAGGAACACGCGGACCGGTTCGGCGAACGCGCCGGGCGAGGTGATGTCGTCGGCGAGGACGTGCCACTCGTCCGCGGCCAGGTCGACCTCCTCGGCCAGCTCACGGACGGCCGCCTCGAAGGGCGGCTCCCCGTCGACGTCGAGCAGGCCGGCCGGCAGCTCCCAGACGGAGCCGGCCGAGGCGTGGCGGTACTGCCTGATGAGCAGGACGTGCTCGACGCCGTCGACCTCCCGCAGCGCGAGGATGCTGACGGCGCCGGGGTGCTCGATGTAGTCGCGCGTGACGACGCCGCCCTCGCCGAGGTCGACCCGGTCGCGGCGGACGTCGAAGATGAGGCCCTCGAAGACGAGCTCGGACTCCACGACGGGGTGGCTGCGCCACTCCTCGACGAGGTCCTCACCGGAGCCGACGGGCGCCGACAGGCCTGACAGGCCGGACGGGCTCACGCGTCAGTCGTGGTCGGCGGCGACGGCCACCGGCACGTGCACGTCGGGGGCTCTGACGGCATCGACGGCGTCGCCCACGGTCATGGGGTCCTCCGCGCCGTCCCGGCCCGGGCCCTCGGCTGCGGCCTCCGAGCGCCGGCGCTCGACCTCGACGAGCCGCTCGCTGCGCTGGCGCTCGAGGGCCGCACCGATGAGACCGGCGAACAGCGGGTGGGCGCGGTTCGGGCGGGAGAGGAACTCGGGGTGCGCCTGCGTCGACACGTAGTACGGGTGGACCTCGCGCGGCAGCTCGACGAACTCGACGAGGGTGCCGTCGGGCGAGGTGCCCGAGAAGACGAGTCCCGCCTTCTCGAGGTCCTCGCGGTAGGCGTTGTTGACCTCGTAGCGGTGGCGGTGACGCTCCTTGACCTGGGCCGCGCCGTACGCCTCGCGCACGACGCTGCCCTCCCTGAGGGCCGCCGGGTAGAGGCCGAGACGCATCGTGCCGCCGAGGTCGCCAGCGCCCTCGACGAAGGCCTTCTGCTCCTCCATCGTCGCGATGACGGGGTGCTGGGTCTGCGGGTCGAACTCCGTGGAGCTGGCGTCGTCCACGCCGAGCGCGGAGCGGGCGTACTCGATGACCATGCACTGGAGGCCGAGGCAGATGCCGAGGGTCGGGACCTGCTTCTCGCGGGCCCACGTCAGCGCGCCGAGCTTGCCCTCGATGCCGCGCACGCCGAAGCCGCCGGGCACGAGGACCGCGTCGACACCGCCGAGAGCGCGCTGGGCACCGGCCGGGGTCTGGCACTCGTCGCTCGCGACCCAGCGGATGCGGACCTTGGCGTCGTGGTGGAACCCGCCGGCTCGCAGCGCCTCCGTCACCGACAGGTACGCGTCGGGCAGGTCGATGTACTTGCCCACGAGCGCGACCTCGACGTCGTGCTCGGGGTCGTGGACGCGCTGGAGCAGCTGGTCCCACTCCGTCCAGTCGACGTCGCGGAAGTTGAGCCCGAGCCGGCGGATGACGTAGGCGTCGAGCCGCTCGCGGTGCAGGACCTTCGGGATGTCGTAGATGCTCGGGGCGTCGACGGCCGCGGCGACCGCGTCGACGTCGACGTCGCACATGAGGGAGATCTTGCGCTTGATCGGCTCGGGGATCTCGCGGTCGGCGCGCAGGACGAGGCCGTCGGGCTGGATGCCGACCTGGCGCAGCGCCGCGACCGAGTGCTGCGTCGGCTTGGTCTTCAGCTCGCCGCTCGGGGCGAGGTAGGGCACGAGCGAGACGTGGAGGAAGAAGCTGTTGTCGCGGCCGATGAGGTGGCGCACCTGGCGCGCCGCCTCGAGGAAGGGCAGCGACTCGATGTCGCCGACGGTGCCGCCGATCTCGGTGATGATGACGTCGGGCGCGTCGGGACCACCCGTGGCGAGCGCCCGCATCCGCGAGACGATCTCGTTCGTGATGTGCGGGATGACCTGGACGGTGTCGCCGAGGTACTCGCCGCGGCGCTCCTTGGCGATGACGTTGTTGTAGACCTGACCGGTGGTCACGTTCGCGCTGCCGACGAGGTTGACGTCGAGGAAGCGCTCGTAGTGGCCGATGTCGAGGTCGGTCTCGGCGCCGTCGTCGGTGACGAAGACCTCACCGTGCTGGAACGGGTTCATCGTCCCGGGGTCGACGTTGAGGTAGGGGTCGAGCTTCTGCATGGTGACCCGCAGGCCCCGCGATCGCAGAAGTCGTCCGAGGCTGGATGCCGTGAGGCCCTTGCCGAGCGAGGAGGCAACGCCCCCGGTCACAAAGATGTGCTTCGTCGTTTCCACCACGGGCTTTAAGTCTACGTCATCCGCGCAGGGCCTCGGTGTAGCGCGCGACCCACCGGCGCGTCTCCTCCTCGGGTGTCGCCCAGTGAGCGGCCTGCACGCGAGCGGCCAGCCCGAGGGCGTGCCGTTCCTCCGGGTCGGCCAGGAGGCGGTCCACGTGGGCGGCGAGGGCTGCGGCGTCCCCGACCGGCGTGAGGACGCCGGCGCCGCCGACGAGCTGCGGCAGGCCACCGGTGCGGGGCACGACGACCGGCAGGGCCGCTGCCATCGCCTCCTGCACGACGAGGGCGCGGGCCTCCCACCGGCTCGTCAGGACGAAGACGTCGGCGGCGCGCAGCCAGAGCCCGACGTCGTCGCTGGCCCC
Organism: Monashia sp. HAY1-2A; assembly: GCF_056755315.1. Classification (NCBI taxonomy): domain Bacteria; kingdom Bacillati; phylum Actinomycetota; class Actinomycetes; order Micrococcales; family Intrasporangiaceae; genus Intrasporangium; species Monashia sp. HAY1-2A. The sequence continues at coordinate 11,913 of NZ_JBNDHY010000098.1, read as the reverse complement.
GACGAACCGGACGGCGGCGCCGCCGCCGGACGCGCGCGACTCGAGCTGCTCGCGCAGCTCGGGGTCGCCGTCGCCGACGACGACCCACGTGGCCCGTTCCCGGGACGCCGCCGCCGCGTCGACGAGGGTGGCCAGCTGCTTCTGCGGCGCGACCCGCGAGACGGTGAGCACGACCGGCCGGTCGGTCGGGACCCCCGCCGACGAGAGCAGCGCCGTGCGCTCGTCGTCACCGAGCGCATCGGCGACGAGCAGCGAGGCCGTCTGCGGCGACGGGACGTCCGCAGCCTCGACGCGGGGTGCACCGAGGTGCGAGGCGAGCTCGACGAGGTCGGCGCTCGCGCCGGTGACGAGGTCGGCCCGACGCAGCGCCCATCGCAGGACCGACCGCGCCGGCCGCGACGTGCCGGGGGGCAGGTCGTTGTGCAGCGAGACGACGAGGCGGGGTCGTGGACGCGAGCGGGCGACGGCGACGGCCGCCACGACGGCGGCCTGGTGCCCGTGCGCGTGCACGACGTCGGCGCCCGATGCCAGACGCATGATCCGGTGCCAGTCGACGAGCCCGCGGGGTGCACGCAGGCCGCGGTGGACGGGCCACAGCAGGTGCGCGTCGTGCCAGGCCAGCGCCCCGGCCGTCGAGGCGGCCGTGGCCACGACGACCTGGTGACCGTCGCGGCGCAGGCCGGCGACGAGGTCGGTGACGTGGTGGCCGATGCCGCCCGTGGAGCGACCGACGACCTGGAGCACCTTCACGAGGCCGCCTCCCCCCGGCCGGCCACGACGCGCGGCGTCCGGGCCCGGCGGAGCCGACGGCCGAGCGAGGGGTCGACGGTGACGGCGATCCCGGCCATGAGGGCGACGGCGGCGACGCCGACCGTCACCCCGACGATGACGCTGCCCCCGAGCGAGGTGCCGATGCCGTGCAGTCCCAGCCAGCCGGAGGCGCCGCGGCCCAGGAGGGCGGCGACGGCCGCGCCGGCGAGCGTCCCGAGCAGCGGCCGCGCCGGGACCGCGAGCGCCCGCCAGCCCCACGTCGACCCGACGAGCACGACGAGGGCGAGGGCACCGGCCAGCAGGCCGCCGCTCGTGGACGCCGCGAGGACCGTCAAGGTCCTCGGCCCACCGGCACCCGACGGGTCCAGGGTGAGGAGCGCGAGCACGGCCGAGACGAGCCACCCCCCGGCCGCGAGGGCGCCGGCGAGCACGGCGGAGCCGCGCACGTACGACGCCCGGGTCAGCAGCCCGATGACCGCGAGGCCGAGGACCGACGGCGCGAAGAACGTCACGGCGTCGCCCATGGCGGCAAGGGTCCCGAGGGTCGCCTCGGTACGGGACCCGGCGTCGAGTGCGACGAAGAAGGCACCCACCGGACGGGCGACGGCGACCAGTCCGGCCACTCCGGCCAGGCTGACGACGAGGGTCGCGAGCCACGCCCGTCGCAGCGTGGCCGACGGATCGGCGCCGGTGGCGGCCACGCCGTCGGTGGTCCGGGCGCCGGCGGCGCTCGCGAGGGATGGGAAGGCGGCCGTCGCGAGCGGCACGGCGAGCACGGCGTACGGCAGGAGCGTCACGGCCTGGGCGTAGGTGTAGACGTTGAGGGTGCCGGCTCCACCGCGGTCGTTGGCGAGGCGGATGACGACGAGGGTGGCGACCTGCTGACCGGCGACGGCGAGCAGGCCGGCCACCGCCAGCGAGCGCACCCGGGGCGCCACGCCGGTCGGGAAGCGCAGGCGCGGGCGCAGCCGGATCCCCGCGCGACCCACCGGCACCACGAGCGGCAGGCTCAGGGCGACCACGCCGAGCGTCGTTCCCCCGGCCAGGACGCCGATGGCGGCACCCGGCACGTCGGCGATCGGGGCGGCGGGGTCGGCCGCAAGAGCCCGGTAGAGCAGGTAGGTGACGATGACGACGCCGCTGGACAGCAGCGGCGCGACGGCCGCCCCGACGAAGCGCCGGTGCGACTGCAGGACGCCCGCGAGGACGATGCCGATGCCGTAGAGGGGAACCTGCGCGGCGAAGACGACGAGCAGCTCGGCGCCGAGGTCGACCTCTCCCGGGCAACCGGTGCCGAGGAGTGCCGCCGCGGTCGGTCGCGCGGCCAGGGCGACGACGGCCCCGATCGGCACGAGCACGAGCACGGCCCACGTGAGCAGCGCCGAGGCCGTGGCGTCGGCCTCGTCCCGGGCGCCCCGCGCGAGGGCACCGGCGACGAGCGGCACGGCGACCGCGGCCAGGACGCCGCCGGCGGCGATCTCGAACAGGACGTTGGGCACGGCGTTCACCGACTGGTAGACGCTGCCGACGCAGGTGGCCCCGACCGAGTGGGAGAAGACGAACCACCGGCCGAAGCCGACGACCCGGGCGACCAGGGTGATGGCGGCGATGGTGCCGGCTGCGGCGAGGATGCCGGGCCCTGCCGCGCGGCGGCCCGCACCGCCGTCCGGGCCGGGTGCGGTCACCGCGGGCTCCTGCCCCACTCGTCGAGGGCACGCAGCACACCGTTGCCCTCGATGACCCGGGTGAAGCTGACGCGTTCGGAGGCCAGCGTCAGCGCCGTGAGGCCGGCGAGCGCGACGAGCCGCCCGGCCAGACCGGTGCGCTCGAGGACCGCCAGGCCGACGAGCGCCCCGGCGGCGTTCGCCCCGGTGTCGCCGAGCATCGACCGTGCGGCGAGGTCGTCCGCAGCGACGCCGAGGGAGGCGCCCAGTGCGGCCGAGGCCGCCGCGGATGACCCGACGAGGGGGGCTGCTGCCACGACGGTGACCTTGAGGGCGCGGCCCGGCCGCAGGTCGAAGAGGTTGACCGCGTTGGCGGCCCCTGCCACGACGGCCCCGCCGACGACCGACGCGACGACGCCACCGCGCGGGCGGCGTCCGGAGTCGCAGAGGGCGGAAACGAACAGCCCCGTGGCGCCGAGACCGACGACCTTGACGGCGCCGGTCGTCACCTCCCCCCGGCGCAGGGCCGCGAGGTGCCCCCGCAGACCCTTGTCGGCGGTGCCGCCGGCGAGGTCGTCGAGAGCGCCGAGGGCACCGGCCGCACCGGCCGCGACGGCCACCGCCGTCCGGTGCACGGGGCGCTCGGCCCGGCCGAGCAGGGCGCCGGCGACGGCACCGGCGACGAGGGCGGGCCCCTCGAGCAGCGTGACCGTCCGGCCGGCGTGGTTGGTCCGCTCCCACGGCTCGGCGAGGCGGCGCGGAAGGCGGCGGGCGGCGCGGCCGGTGGCCCAGGCCGCCGCAGCCGAGCCCACGAGGGTGAGGAGGTGCTCGCGCCGTCGCGCGGCCGTCACGGCAGGACCCTGGGCACCGTGGCCGTCGCTTCGGTGGAGATGCCGTAGTGCCCGACGCGGTCGTCGAGCAGCCCCTCGAGCGCGAGGACGACGATGCCGGGGCCGTTGCCGGCCCGCGCGTGGTCGACGGTGGCCACGACGTCGGCGGTCTCCGACTTCGACCGGACGGCCGACACGGCATCGGACGACACCGGCTGACCGGCGGCCGCCACCGGCTCACCGCCCGCCACGACCGTGCCGTTCGAGCCCTGCGCGAGCCCGGTGAGGATGGCGCGCAGGCCTTCGCTGCGCTGGTCGACGGTGGCCTGCGTCCCGGCGAAGTCGCCGGAGACGACGATCGCGAGGTCGGCCGGTGCGAGGTCGTCGACGCTGCTGTCGACGAGCCCGGCGTCGGCGAGGACCTTGAGGGCGGTCGTGCGCTGGGTCGACGATGCCGCGTCGGTCCGCGAGACGAGGAGGTGCGCCAGCACCTGGTCGAGCAGGGAGTCGCCGGACGCCGTGCCGCGCAGCCCGAGCGCGGACGCGGCCTGGCGCGCGGCCTGCTCGCGGTCGCCTGCCTGCGTCGGGTCGAACCAGTCCGGGCTCACCGTCACCGCACCGGTGCTCGTGGCGCCGCTCTGCGGGATGACGTTCTCGAGGTCGTCGGCCAGGGTGCCGTCGGCTGACGGCAGGACCACGACGACGACCCGGTGGCCGGTGAGGCGTCCCTCGACGACCCGCGGCTGCACCGCCGACTCGTACTCGCCCGAGGCCTCGACGAGCTTCTCGCTCGCCGTCAGCTTGTCGTTGAGCGTCTGCTTCTCGGAGCGGAGCGCGACGACCTGGTCCCCGAGCGTGTCCCCGATCGTGGCCTGCAGCGGCCCGGCGCCGAGGACGATGCCGACGGCGAGCGCGAGGAAGATCGAGATGATGGAGACGAGGTGGTATCGGAAGTCGATCACGTGAAGATCCCAACGACGGCGTTCCAGAGGTCGTCCCAGCGCGCGGCGACGACCTGCAGCCACGCCTTCCCCACGGGGGTCGCGCTGAGGGCGGCGAAGAGCGCGAGCAGCCCGGCGACGCACATCGCGACGAGGAGGCGACCCGGGATGCGAGCCCGGTAGAGACGGCTGACGCCCTTGGCGTCGACGAGCTTGCCCCCGACGCGCAACCGCGTCAGGAAGGTCGACGCCTGGCCGTCGCGGCCCTTGTCGAGGAACTCGACGAGCGTGACGTGGGTGCCGACGGCCACGATGAGCTCGGCCCCGGCGTCGTCGGCGAGGAGCATGGCGACGTCCTCGCTCGTGCCCGCCGCGGGGAAGACGACCGGCTCGATGCCGAGGGCCTCCACGCGGGCCAGCCCCGGGGCTCGACCGTCGCGGTAGGCGTGGACCACGACCTCGGCGCCGCAGGTCAGCGCCTCGTCGGAGACCGAGTCCATGTCGCCGACGATGAGGTCGGGCCGGTGCCCCGCCTCGAGGATGGCGTCGGCACCGCCGTCGACGCCGATGAGGACGGGCCGGTACTCGCGGATGTACGGGCGCAGCGTCTCGAGGTCCTCGCGGTAGTGGTAGCCGCGCACGACGATGAGGCAGTGGCGCCCGTCGATCGTCGTCGTGATCGGTGGGATGCCGATGCCGTCGAGGAGCAGGTCACGCTCCTTGCGGATGAACTCCATCGTGTTCGTCGCGAAGGCCTCGATCTGCACGGCGAGGCCGGCGCGCGCGTCGTGCATCTCGGACTGCACGGCGTCGGCGTCCAGACGCCGGCCCGTCGTGACCTTTCGGTCGCCGGACCACAGGTCGTCGCCGTCGAGCCGGACGGACTGGCCGTCCTCGAGCGACATGACCTCCCCGCCGGCGGCGTCGAGCAGCGGGATGCCGGCCTCGACGAGGATCTGCGGGCCGAGGTTCGGGTAGCGACCACTGATCGAGGCGGCCGCGTTGACGACGGCCGCCGGCCGGGCCGCGACGAGCGCGTCGGCGCTGACCTTGTCGAGGTCGGTGTGGTCGATGACCGCGACGTCTCCGGCCTGCAGGCGCTTGGTCAGGTTCTTCGTGCGCCGGTCGACGCGCGCAGGCCCGACCACGCCCGGACCCGAGCTCGGGGCGTGGCCGCGACGGCGGATGGAGATCGACATGGCGGGTCAATCCTTCCACGGCGCCCTCGCGGGGGCCGTCGTGGCTCGTGGCCCTGGACGCGTCGCTCCGGTCAGGACGCCCTGGTCCGCTGCCGGCGCGGCTCCCCGGCCGGCTTCCTGCCCCGCTTCGTCCCGCGCGCAGCGCGGGCCGTGGCCGTCTGCTCGAGGAGGTCCTCGGCGTGCGCGAGTCCGGCCTCGGAGTCGGGGTCGCCGCCCATCATCCGCGACAGCTCGCGCAGGCGGTCCCCGCCGGCGACGGCGCTGACGCTGCTCGAGGTGACGCGCCCGTCGTCGGCCTTGTGGACCACGAGGTGCCGGTCGGCGAAGGCGGCGACCTGCGCCAGGTGCGTCACGACGATGACCTGTGCCTGTTCGGCGAGGGCCGCGAGGCGCGCCCCGACGTCCAGGGCGGCGCGGCCGCCGACGCCCGCGTCGACCTCGTCGAAGACAAAGGTCGGAGGGCCGGCGTTCGCGGTGTGCGACCCGACCACCTCGAGCGCGAGCATGACCCGCGACAGCTCGCCGCCGCTCGCCGCACGTGCGACGCTGCGCGGCTGGGCACCGGGGTTGGCGGCCAGGAGGATCTCGACGTCGTCGATCCCGGTGCGGGACAGGCGGACCCGCTCACCGTCCGGGAGAAGTGTGCCGTCGGGGTCGGTGCGGTGGCGCACGTCGACGGCCAGCACCGCCTTGCCCATGGCCAGGTGGGCCAGCTCGTCGGACACGCGCTCCGCGAACTCGTCGGCTGCAGCGCGGCGCGCCTCGGACAGGGAGACCGACGCCTCGACGAGGTCGGCCTGCAGGGCCTCGAGCTCGGCGGCCAGACCCGTGACGCGGTCGTCGGCGCGGACGAGCTCGTCGAGCCGGGCGGCGGCGCGCTGTCCCCAGGCGAGGACCTCGTCGACCGTCTCGCCGTACTTGCGGGTCAGGGCCCCGAGCGCGGCCCGGCGCTCCTGGACGAAGGTGAGCCGGTCGGGGTCGAGCTCGACGTCGTCGAGGTAGGCCGCGAGGTCGGCCGACAGGTCGGTGACGAGGGTACCGACCTCGTGGAGCCGCTCGTCGAGGCCGCGCAGCGACTCGTCGTGCCCGGTGGCCGGTGCGAGGGCCGAGCGGGCGGCCGCGAGCAGCTCACGGACGTTGGGGGCCGACTCGGCGGCGACCTCGTCACCGCTGAGGTCGGCGAGGGCCTGCCCGGCCGCGAGGCGCAGGGTGTCGGCGTGAGCCAGGCGTTCGTCCTCGGCCCTCAGCATCAGGTCCTCGCCGGGTTGCGGGTCGACGGCCTCGATCTCCTCGAGCGACGCGGTCAGCCCGTCGATCTCGCGCGCGCGTTCGCGAGCCTCGGACACGAGGCGCTCGTGCTCCCGGCGCGTCTCGCGCCACCGGTCGTACAGGTCACCGACCCGGTCGCGCAGGTCGCGGAGCGGGGCACCGCCGAAGTCGTCGAGCACCTCGCGGTGCGCATCACCCTGCCTGAGGCGCCACTGGTCGGACTGGCCGTGGACGGCGACGAGCAGCCGGCCGAGCTCGGCGAGGACGCCGACCGGCGCCGTGCGGCCGCCGACGTGGGCGCGGGAGCGACCGCTGGCGGCGATGGTGCGGGCGATGACGAGCTCGCCGTCGTCGTGCTCTGCGCCGGCGTCGTCGGCCCGGACGAGGGCGGGGTGGTCCAGCGGCAGCTGGACGACGCCCTCGACGAAGGCGGATTCGGCACCGGCACGCACGAGCCCGGAGTCGGCCCGCTCGCCGAGGAGGAGCCCCAGCCCGGAGACGACCATCGTCTTGCCGGCACCGGTCTCGCCGGTGAGCACGTTGAGACCCGGACTGAGGTCGAGGACGGCCTCGTCGATGACCCCGACGCCGCGGATCCGCATCTGGCTGAACACGGGACCCACCTTAGGGCCGGGCACCCCCACGCACCGCCGGCTTGTCCCCCGACTGGCCGGAGTCGCCGTTTCCGCGCCAGCCCTCGACCGACAGGTCGAACTTCGCGACGAGCCGGTCGGTGAACGGGGCCCGGCTCAGCCGCGCGAGGCGGATCGGCCGCAGACCCTTGCGGACCTCGATGCGGGCGCCGGGCGGCAGGGCGACGTGGCGTCGCCCGTCGCACCACATGACGCCGGACCCCTCGGTGGCGGCCTTGATCTCGATGGCCAGGTGCGAGTCCGGCCCGAGAACGAGCGGCCTGGCGAAGAGTGCGTGGGCGGCGCTCGGCACGAGCAGCATCGCCTCGACCTGAGGCCAGATGACCGGGCCACCGGCCGAGAACGCGTACGCCGTCGAGCCGGTCGGGGTCGAGACGATGACGCCGTCGCAGCCCCAGCTCGACAGCGGCCGCCCGTCGACCTCGATCGTCGTCTCGAGCATCCGCTCCCGGGCCGCCTTCTCGACGCTGACCTCGTTGAGGGCCCAGCTGCTCGCGATGAGCTCGCCGTGCAGCCTCACGTCGACGTGGAGCGTCATGCGCTCCTCGACGGCGTAGTCCTTGTTGGCGATGTGCTCGACGGTGGCGTCGAGGTCGTCCCTCTCGGCCTCGGCGAGGAAGCCGACGTGGCCGAGGTTGACGCCGAGGAGGGGCACGTCGACGCGCCGGGCGAACTCGGCGCCCCGCAGGATCGTGCCGTCGCCGCCGAGGACGACGACGAGGTCGCAGCCCTCGGCGGCCCGTTCCTGCTTGGAGGCGACGTGGACGCGGGTGCTGTCCTCGAGGTCGAGGACCTGGGCCTCGTCGGCCTGGAGGGAGACGTCGATGCCGACGCGGGTGAGTCGCTCCACGACGCCCTTGGCGACCGTCAGGGCTTCGGGACGCCGCGGGTGGGCCACGAGCAGGATCCGACGCGTCACGGCGCTCCCTCCGGGTCGACGGCTGCTACGGCCACCAGCATGTCATCGACGACCGTCGGGTCCGCGGCGGGGGCACCCGGCTCCGGGCGCCTCGGCGCGAGCCAGAGGAGGAACTCGCGGTTGCCGTCACCCCCTTTGATCGGGCTGGGCGCGGCACCGTGCACGTGCAGGCCCAACCGGGTGGCGACGGCGGCCACCTCGCGCAGCACACGGCGGTGCTCGTGCACGGACGTCACGACGCCCTTGCGCCCCAGCCTCTCGCGACCGGCCTCGAACTGGGGCTTGACGAGGACGACGAGGTCGCCGGCATCGGTGACGAGCGGGCGCATGGCCGGCAGGGCGACGGCGAGCGAGATGAACGACAGGTCGGAGACGACGAGGTCGAAGCGGCCGCCGAGGGTCTCGACGTCGACGTCGCGGACGTTCGTGCCCGGCAGGTCGCGCACCCGGGGGTGGCGGGCCAGCGTTGGCACCAGCTGACCGTGGCCGACGTCGAGTGCGGTCACGTGCGCGGCACCCCGCTCCAGGAGAACCTGGGTGAACCCGCCGGTGCTCGCCCCGACGTCGAGGCAGCGCCGGCCCTGCACGGCCACGGGCCACGTGTCGAGGGCGTGCAGCAGCTTGCGTGCAGCGCGGCCCACCCACCGGTCCGGCTCCCGGGCCAGCGCGATCGCGGTGTCGTCGTCGACGGTGGTGGATGCCCTGGCCGCCGGCCGCCCGTCGACGAGGACGTCACCGGCGTCGACGAGCTCGCGAGCCTGGCCCCGGGAGCGGGCGAGCCCCCGGCGGACCAGCTCGGCGTCGAGCCGGCGTCCGCTCACGCCTCGCCGAGGCCGCCCAGCCGGCCCTGCAGCAGTCGGTGCGCGCGCTCCCCCGCCTCGATGCGCTCCTCGAACGAGCCGGACTGTGCCACAGCGAGATCGGTCATGGCGTCGTCGATGGACGGGTCCCCCGTGGCCGGCGCCTCCGGCTCCGCCCGCTCGTCGAAGGAGGGCTCGAACCGCACCTCCGCGTCGCCCTCGACGTCGCCCTGCTCGTCGGTGTAGGTGTCCGTCTCGTCGGTGCCGTCGGTCGTCTCGGTCGTCTCGGTCGTCTCGGTCGTCTCGGTCGTCTCGTCGACCTCGTCGGCGTCCGTCTGCCTGGGGTCCTGCCCGAACATGTCCGTCCTCCGTCGTGGTGGTGCCGCTCGGGTCAGGCTAGCGGGTGCCCGGCCGCGAGGCCGTCGAGCCGGGCAGCGGCCTCGGCCAGCCCCGAGACGGGGTCACCGGCATCCCGGCGCTCGACGAGGGCCGCGAGTCCCGCGCGGAGCAGGTCGGTGTCACGGGAGCACCCCTTCGACGCCTCCGACCCGAGGACCTCGAGGGCGCCGTCGCTCATGCGGACGCGGCTGCCGCCGCAGACCCAGACGCCCTCGTGACGGGTCGGCGGGTCGAGCGGGTCGAGAAGGTCGGCCACGTGGCGGACGACGACGGTCGGGCGCAGGTCGGTGGCGAGCAGGTGGCTGGGACGACCGACTCCGGTGAGCACCCACGCGGAGTCGGTCCCGGCCGCGCGTGCGCCCGCGATGTCGGTGTCGAGCCGGTCGCCCACGGCCAGGACGCGGGCGGGGTCTGCCCGGAGCCGGGCGGTCGCCAGGCGGTAGAGCGGGGCGTGCGGCTTGCCGACGACCTCGGGGCGCCGGCCCACGGCGGAGGCCAGCAGGTCGACGTAGGCCCCGTTGCCCGGGGCGTCTCCCCACGGCATCGGCAGGGTCGCGTCGTCGTTGGTCGCCACCCAACGCACGTCGGCCTGAAGCAGGCGTGCCGCGTCCTCGAGGTCGAGCACGGTCAGGTTGCGGCCGAACCCCTGCAGCACCGCGACACACGGCTCCTCCGGGTCGAGGTGGTTCGCGCGGCCGGGCGGGATCGGACGCAACCCGGCGCGCGTCAGCGCCTCGGTCACACCGGGTCCGCCCAGGGCGAGCACCGGCGAGCCGGGTGCGAGGGTGGACGCCAGTCGCTCGGCCCCGGCCTGCGCACTCGTGACGACGTCGTCCGCACCTCCGGGGGCGCCCAGGCTCCCGAGCTGTGCGGCCACCTCGGCCGGCACCCGGGAGGCGTTGTTCGTCGCGTAGACGACGCGGACGCCCCGGGCGACGATGTCCTGCAGTGCCTTCGGGGCGCCGTCGATGGCGTCGTCGCCGCGGTAGACCACGCCGTCGAGGTCGCAGACGACCCCGTCGTAGGCGTCGACGAAGCCCCGGTCAGCCACGCCCGCGCGACGCGTCGTCGCTGTCGTCGCTGTCGTCGAGGTCGTCGAGGTCGTCGAGGTCGTCGACCTCCTCGTCCTCACCCCCGAGCAGGTCGGTGAGGTCGATGCCGTCGAGCTCCTCGAGGCGTTCGGCGGCGTCGGTGACGAGATCATGGTCGGCGTCGGCCGCCCGGGCGAACCACTCGCGCGCAGCCTCGGTGTCGCCCGCGGCCAGGAGGGCGTCGGCGTAGGCGTAGTACAGGCGTGCGGCAAGCGGTCGGTTCGGGTTGACCCGCTTGACGAGGTCGGACAGGCCCGCGGCGGCAGCGTCGAGCTGGCCGAGGTCGCGCCGGATGCCTGACACGACGATGGCGAGCTCGACCCGGTCGTCGACGGCCAGGTTCTGCGCCTCGGGCGTCTGTGCCAGCTCGAGGGCCTTGGCGAGGCGGCCGAGGCCGCGCTCGCAGTCGACCATGAGCGGCAGCAGGTGGCTCGAGCCCGAGAGCCGACGAACGGTCCGGAACTCACCGAGCGCCCGGGCCCAGTCGCCCATGCGGTAGGCGACGAGACCGAGGGCCTCGCGGGCGGCGGGGACCCGCCCGGCGCGACGCACCGCGGTCTCCGCGTGGGCGAGGGCCGCCTCGACGTCGACGTCGAGCAGCTCGGCGACCATCACGAGGTGCTGCGCCACGCCTTCGGCGTTCTCCTTGGACAGCGTGCGCAGCTGGTTCTTGACGCCGCGGTCCAGCTCGTAGCCGGTGACACCCTCACGGATCGCCGGCTCGGGCTTGCGGGGCGACGTGGGCGTCAGGCGCGACCCGCCGCGCTGCGCCGGCGCGCCGTCACGCTCGTCACGGCGCGGACGCCCGCCGGACCGCTCACGGTCGCGGGAGGGACGACCGCTCTCGCGGCGCCGGTCAGAACCGTAGGAGGGGCGGTCACCGCCGTCGCGGCGCCGGTCACCACCGTAGGAGGGACTGTCGCCACGGTAGGAGGGACGGTCACCGCCGTCGCGGCGCCGGTCGCCACCGTAGGAGGGACGGTCACCGCCGTCGCGGCGCCGGTCGCCACCGTCGCGGCGCCGGTCACCACCGTAGGAGGGACGGTCGCCACGGGGGGAGGGACGGTCCCCGCCGTCGCGGCGCCGGTCACCACCGTAGGAGGGACGGTCGCCACCGTGGGAGGGACGGTCCCCGCCGTCGCGGCGCCGGTCGCCACCGTAGGAGGGACGGTCACCGCCGTCGCGGCGCCGGTCGCCACCGTACGAGGGACGGTCAGAACCGTAGGAGGGACGGTCACCGCCCTCGCGACGCCGGTCAGAACCGTAGGAGGGACGGTCACCACCGTCGCGGCGCCGGTCACCACCGTACGAGGGACGGTCAGAACCGTAGGAGGGACGGTCACCGCCCTCGCGACGCCGGTCAGAACCGTAGGAGGG